>JBJKSD010000022.1:0-11146 GCA_046704245.1 Bacilli bacterium | reverse complement strand
GGACTTGGTAAAACTACTTTAGCATATATTATTGCTAATGAAATGGGTAGTAATATTAAGACTGTAAGTGGACCTACAATTGAAAAAAGTGGTGATTTAGCAGCTATATTATCTACTTTAGAACCTGGCGATATTTTATTTATCGATGAAATACATCGTATTCCTAGATTTATTGAAGAAATATTATATCCAGCTATGGAAGATTATACATTAGATATTATTGTAGGTAATGATGCTAGTACGAAAAATATTAAAATAAATTTACCACCCTTTACTTTAGTAGGAGCTACTACTAGAGCGGGAGATTTATCAAGTCCATTGCGTGATCGTTTTGGTATCGTATGTAAATTAAATTATTATACTGAAGAAGAACTATTACAAATAGTTAAAAGAACTAGTAGAGTATTAGATACTAAAATTGATAAAGAAGCAGCTAAGGAATTAGCAAGCCGTAGTAGAGGAACCCCTAGAGTAGCTAATAGATTATTTAAAAGAGTAAGTGATTTTGCTCTAGTAATGGGTAATGGTTCAATCGATAAGAAGATTACTATTGAATCATTAGAACGTTTAAAAGTTGATACTATTGGTTTAGATGATACTGATTATCAATTATTAAAGGCTATCATCGATAAGTTTAATGGTGGGCCTGTAGGAATAGAAGCTATTGCTTCTTCTATTGGTGAAGAGGCAACTACTATTTTAGATGTCTATGAACCATACTTATTACAGATTGGTTTCTTAAAAAGAACACCAAGAGGTAGGATAGTAACTGAGAAAGCATATGAACATTTAAATATTCATCATCAGGGGAAATTATTTTAAGGTGATATAATGAAAACAGAAGATTTTAACTATGAATTACCTAAAGAATTAATAGCTCAAACACCAATTAAAAAACGTGATGAATCACGTCTTTTAGTTTTAGATAAAGAAAGCGGTAAAATAGAACATAGACAATTTAAAGATATAGTAGATTATTTAAATAAAGATGATGTCTTAGTTTTAAATAATAGTAAAGTTATTCCGGCTCGTTTATATGGTATAAAAGAAGATACTAAAGCAGTAATCGAAATATTATTATTAAAAGAAATAGCTAATAATAGATGGGAAGTATTAGTAAAACCGGCTAGAAGAATTAAACTTAATACGATTGTTAGTTTTGGTAATGGTGAATTAAAAGCCAAATGTATAAAAGTATTAGATGAAGGTGTCAGGGAAGTAGAATTAATATATGATGGTATACTATATGAAATTTTAGATACATTAGGAGAAATGCCTCTACCACCATATATTACTACAAAATTAGAAGATAAAAATAGATACCAAACAATCTATGCTAAACATTTAGGTAGTGCGGCTGCTCCTACTGCTGGTCTACATTTTACTGAAGGATTACTAAATAGCATAAAAGATAAAGGTGTTAATATCGTATATATTACTTTACATGTAGGATTGGGTACTTTTAGACCAGTGAATGTCGAAGATATTAAAGAACATAAGATGCATAGTGAATTTTATACTATGGATAATGATACTGCTAATATTTTAAATAACGCTAAAGAAAACAATCACAGAATAATAGCTGTTGGGACAACTACCATTAGAACCTTAGAAACGATTATGGATAAATATAATAGTTTTATAGAATGTAATGGTTGGACTGATATATTTATATATCCAGGTTTTGAATTTAAAGCTGTCGATAGTTTAATTACTAATTTTCATTTACCAAAATCAACCTTAATTATGTTAGTTAGTGCTTTTGCTAGTAAAGATAAGATAATAAAAGCCTATAAGGAAGCTATAAAATTAAAGTATCGTTTCTTTTCCTTTGGCGATAGTATGTTAATAAAATAGGAGGTATAATATGAAAATAAAATTTCAATTAAAACATCAAGATCAAAATAGTAATGGTCGTTATGGCATTATTAAGACTAAATATGGTGATTATGAAACCCCTATGTTTATGCCAGTAGGAACTTTAGGTACGGTTAAAACTTTAAGCCCTGAAGAATTAAACGCATGTGGTAGTGGTATTATTTTAGCTAATACCTATCATCTATGGTTAAGACCGGGTGAAGATGTAGTTGCTAAAGCTGGTGGTTTACATAAATTTATGAATTATGATGGCACAATACTTACTGATAGTGGAGGATTTCAAATTTTTAGTTTAGGTGATATTAGAGAAATAAAAGAAGAGGGTGTATATTTTAGAAGTCATCTAGATGGTAGTAAATTGTTCTTATCACCCGAAAAAGCTATTGACATTCAAAATAAATTAGGAGCTGACATTATTATGAGTTTAGATGAATGTCCTCCTTATCCAGTTAGTTATGAATATATGCAAGAAAGTGTTGAGCGCACGCTTAGATGGGCCGAAAGAGGTAAAAAAGCACATAAAAATAAAGATCAACTATTGTTTGGTATAGTTCAAGGTGGTGCTTTTAAAGATTTAAGAGAACATAGTGCCATCGAAACTGTTAAATTAAACTTTGATGGTTATTCTATAGGAGGTACTAGTGTTGGTGAGGATAAGAAAACAATGTATGAGATGATTGACAATGCTGTTCCTAATTTACCAGCTAATAAATTAAGATACTTGATGGGAGTCGGTGATCCTATCGATATTATTGAAGGTGTAATTAGAGGTATCGATATGTTTGATTGTGTTTTACCTACTAGGATAGCTAGACATGGTAATGCTTTTACTTTGGATGGTAAGATTAATCTAAAGAATGCTAAATACAAAGAAGATTTTACCCCCTTATCAACTGAATGTGATTGTTATGCCTGTAAACATTATACTAAAGCTTATATTAGGCATCTAATAATGAATAACGAAACTTTTGGAGGTCGCTTATTATCTATCCATAATATTCGCTTTTTAATTAAATTAACTGAAGATTTAAGACTAGCCATAAAGAATAATACCCTATTAGAATATAGACAACAATTTATTGATCGATATAATAAAAAAGAACCAGCTTAATTTTCTGGTTCTTTTTTATTAATACCAAGCATACCACCTAACATTGATACAGCTAAAATAATTAAATAATAGATTAAATTTTTAAATGACATAGCTTTTTCTAGCCCTAAGTAGGCAAATAGAAAGAGAATAAAAATTAATATTAGACCTAATTTTAAACCTTCCAACCATCCTTTTTTGGTTGCTTTTTTACCCAGACTAAAACCTCCAATAAAAGTAGATATAATGATAATTAAAAATTTATAATAAGTCATAATAATACTAGATATTAAATCAAAATAATTAAAAATAGTCATTATTAATGTAACTATTATTAAAGTAGCGATAATATAACCAATAACTTGTAAGTATTTAACAAGTTCATCTAATTTCATTTATATCATTCCTTTTAATAAATATATACGTTTTGAATAAAAAAATATTCCAAAACCCATAATATAATAGGGTGATATAGAATGGGCTATTTTATAGTGGCTTATCGTACTTTATTTTTCTATACTTTAATTGTCTTTTTATATAGAATAATGGGTAAAAGAGAAATAGGAGAATTAGGGGTTATGGATTTAATTGTTTCAATATCTATTGCTCAATTAGCAGCTATTAGTATTGAAAATCATCGTGACCCCTTATTGATGGTTTTAATACCTATTTTAATTATGTTTGGATTACAATTATTAGTATCGATCTTATCGTTAAAAAATACTAAATTTAAGAATACTTTAGATGGTAAACCAACTTTTATTATTAGAAATGGTAAGATTGATTTTAAAGGAATGGTAAGAGAAAAATATAATATTAAAGATTTATTAACTCAATTACGTGGTCAAGGAGTAAAATCAATAGAAGAAGTAGAATATGCAGTACTAGAAACAAATGGTAAGTTATCAGTATTTAAATATAATTTATTAAAAATACCAAGTAATTATCCAATGGCTATTATTTTGGCGGGTGAAGTTCAAACTGATACTTTAAAAGCATTAAATAAAAGTGAATATTGGTTACAAAAGAAATTAGATCAAGCTAAAATCACTTTAGATGAAGTATTCTATGCTTTTAATAAAGGTAATAAATTATATATTATCAAGAAAGAGAAGTAGCTAAGACTTTTTTAACACTGCGATAATCTAAGACGGTATTAATTATTATTCCAACTGTAATAGCCAATACTAAGCCATATAGACCAATATGAAATAATGAAGCTATAAATAAGGTAATAGATCTAACAATAGCCCCCACTAAGGTGTTAAACATCATTGTTTTAGCTCTATTCATGGCAAGTAATGCTGAAGATAATGGTTGTTGCATATAATGAATTAAAAAAATGGGTGCTAAGATACGTAAATAAATAACCCCTTCAGAAGTATTATAAATAAATTTTAAAAAGAATAATGGTTCTAACATTAAACATAGGGTAGCTATAAAACCAATAGCAAGCAATATTAATATTGCTTGTTTTAATTTTTTCTTTATATATCTTATATTATTAGCAACATAACTTTTACTTATTACTGGTACTAATACTGATGATATAGCTTGTGAAAAAAATGATGGAAGCATCAATAATGGTAAAGCATATCCTGATAGAATACCATATTCAGTAGTAATATAATGACTAGTATAACCAATATATAATAATACTTGAGTTAAGATAATAGGTTCTAAAAAATAATTGACAGAACCTATAATTCTACTTCCGGTAGTAGGTATACCAATACCAAAGATATCTTTTATATATTCACGATCAGGTTTAAAATGTTCTTTTCTAATCTTTATTTTCTTTGGTAGATAACCTACTAAGATAATAATAGACATTAATTCACTGGCAATATTAACTAGTACAACACCACTAACGGCATATTCGATACCTCTTTGATATAATAAAGGCACAATAATAATAATGGCAATTATTCTTACTATTTGTTCAAAGACATTAGATAATACGTGAGGAAACATCTGTTGTTTACCAAAAAAATAACCACGCACAACATTAGAAATAGTTATAAAAGGTAAGACAATAGCTATCGAATATAAGGGATATTTTAAAGCGGGATTATTTAATAGATATTCAGCTAGAATAGGAGTAAAGAAATAAATACCAACCATTATAATAATATTTAAAATCATTATTACTGGTAAGATAGAAAAAATTAATTTGCGATTATTTTTACTATCCTCAGCTACTAATTTACTAATAGCAATAGGGACTCCTAATTGAGCTAATATAATAAAGAGATTAAAAGTAGGTAGAATTAACATATATAATCCTATACCTTCTAATCCTATTAATCTAGTTACTACTATACGAATAACTAATCCTAATAATTTCGTTAAAAAACCACCTATTATCATAATAATGGTAGCAGTAATAAATATTTCTTTTTTCATAAAATCCACCTTTGAATTTTACTACATTTTAATATATAATATATTATGTAGTTATCATTAAAAATATTAAGGTGGTTTAGATATGGATTTAGGTTTTAGTTCATTAAATGAATTATATGAACGTTTAATACCAGCATTAAATGTTAAAGTAAATGAACTTATTAGAAATAAATATAATTATATTAAAAAAGAAGATATATGGAATTATTTAAAAGATAATAAGTGGTCAAATGCTAGAAATTTAACTTTAGCTGATATGGTAGATGATATTTTATATTGTGATAATATAGAATTAGATAAATATCTAAAAAGTAAAATGAACGATCAAACTAGAGAGGTTCATTTTGAAGATTTAGATAACCTATTATAGGAAAGAGGATAAATATATGTCAAAAAATAAAAATAAATTAATTAGAATATCAATAATAATAGGTGCTATTTTTTTATTTGTCTTATTTTCATTTAAACCATTATTTAATAGCATTAATTATGGGCTAGTTTTACAAGGGGGATTTGAAGTATTATACCAAGTACAATCATTAGATGATAAAGAAGTAACTAAGGATATGATAATTAGTACATATAAGACTATTCAAAAGAGAATTGATGTTTTAGGAGTATCAGAACCTAATATTACGATTGAAGGTAATAAAATTAGAGTTCAATTAGCAGGTATTAAAAGTCCTGAAGAAGCTCGCAATATCTTAAGTAAGACCGCCAGTTTATCATTTAGAGATACCAATAATAATCTATTTATGACTAGTGATGTATTAAAGAGTGGGGGAGCTAAACTATCAACCGATGAATATGGTATGCCTGCTGTTTTGTTATCGGTTAAAGATAAGGATAAATTCTATGAAGTAACTAATAAAGTTAAAGATTATTCGGATAATAGAATAGTTATATGGTTAGATTTTGATCCTAATATTGATTCGTTTGCTTTTGAAGGAAATAATTGTGGATCTTTATCCAAATCTAAATGTCTATCAGCTGCTACTGTTAGTCAAGGTTTTGCTAGCGATGTTATTATTCAAGGTAATTTTACTAGAGAAGAAGCAACAGCGTTAGTTGATTTAATTAATTCAGGTTCATTACCTACTAAGTTAGTAGAAATGTCATCTAAGACAGTTAGTGCTTTATTTGGTATTCCAACTTTAAATATGACTTTAAGAGCTGGCATAATAGGTATTGGATTAGTAGCTTTATTTATGACTTTAATCTATCGTTTTATTGGCTTAATAGCTGGTTTAGGAGTTATCTTTTATGCTTTTATTGTCTTCTTAGTCTTCTATTTAGTAGGAGGTGTATTAACTTTACCTGGAATAGCAGCTATGGCTTTAGGTATAGGTATGGCAGTAGATGCTAATGTAATTACGTTTGAGCGAATAAAAGAAGAATTATATGAAGGTAAAGGATTAGTTAGTGCTTTTATTAATGGTAATAAACAATCGTTTAGTACTATTTTGGATGCTAATGTTACCACTTTAATTATTGCTATTATTTTATTTATATTAGGGGAAAGTAGTGTTAAGGGTTTTGCTACAATGTTAATTATTAATATTATTATTACGATGTTAATAATGGTCTTCTTAACTAGAAGTATTGTTGGAGCCTTTATTAATACTAAATATTTTAATGATAAAACAAAATTCTTTATTGGGGTTAATCCTAATGATATACCTAATGTTAATAAAAATGAAAAGCGTACTAAATATTCTTTCCCTAAATTAGATTTTGTAGCTAAGCGAACAAAATTCTTTACCTTATCGTTAATTATTATCATTATTGGTCTTATTACGACCTTTATCTATGGATTAAATTTAGGAATTGATTATCGTGGGGGATCTAACATTACTATTATTTCAAATAAAGATATTAGTAACAATAAATTAGAACAAGATTTTAAAACTTTAGATTATAAGATAAGAGATATCACTAAATATAAAGATGAGATTCATATTAGAATTAATAAAACCTTATCTAAAGATGAAATATTTGATATAGATAAATATTTTATGGATAAATATAAAGCTTCTACTGAAATTGAAGTAATATCTCAAATAGTAAAGAAAGAATTAACTATTAACGCTATATATGCCGTTATCTTTGCTACAATAGGTATTGTCTTATATATGACTATTAGGTATCGTTTTTCATTTGCTATAACTGCTATTATTGCTTTATTACATGATGTTTTAATTACTATTGGGATCTTTAGTATCTTTAGATTAGAAATATCAATTATGTTTATAGCTGCTATTCTTACTATTATTGGATATTCAATTAACGATACAATCGTATCTTTTAATCGAATTAAAGAAAATATTCATACTATGTATAATGGAACTATAAAGACTAATGAAGAATTAACTAAGTTAGTAAATGATAGTTTAAGACAAACATTACTTAGATCAATATATACTACCTTTACTACTTTATTACCAGTTATTGCTTTAATCTTATTTGGATCAATGGCTATTATTAATTTTAATATAGCACTCTTTGTAGGATTAATAGCTGGTACTTATTCTTCAATCTTTATTGCTAGCCAATTATGGTTATTAATAGAACAAAGAAATGTTCAAAGAGGAACATTTAAAACTAAAAAATGGTTTGAAGATCTAGATGATGAAATAGAAGAGTTAGAAGTAAGAGGTATTAATAAGTAGGGGTGATAAAATGGAAAAACCTATCGATAAATTACTTGAAAAAGTAAAGGGATATCTCAACAACGAAGATAGTTTAAAATTAATTGAAAAAGCTTATCAATTTATTGAGGAACATTATCAAGATAATAATCAAATAAGTAAAGAAGAAATGTTAGTAAGTTCATTAGCAGTAGCTTTAATATTAACTGATATTCATGTTGATGATGTATCGATATGTGCAGCTTTATTGCATAATATTGTTGAACAAGATAATCATTTAATAAAGAAAATAGAAGAAGAGTTTGGTCAAGAAGTAGTATCTATATTAGAAGGATTATTAAAGATAGGTCAAATAAACTTTTCTACTGGTATGGCTGTCAATATAGATTATTATAAGCGTATTCTAATTGGTATTAGTGAAGATGTAAGAGTAATTATTATTGTGCTAGCTGAAAGATTATATAATATGCGTAATCTTAATAGATTATCAACAAATAAGCAAAAGATTAGAGCTAAAGAAACATTAGAAATATTTACTCCTATAGCTCATCGTTTAGGTATTAATCATATTAAAAGTGAATTAGAAGATCTATCTCTTCGCTTCTTAAAACCAGATGTCTATGCTGATATTGAAGCTAAATTAATTAAATCAGATCATGAACGTGAAGAGACAGTAAATCAGATGTTAAAAGAATTAACTAAACTATTAAATGATAATGATATTAAATATGAAATAAAGGGTAGAGCTAAGAGTATCTATGGTATCTATAAGAAATTAGACAAAGGACGTCCTTTTAGTGATATATATGATATATATGCCTTAAGAATAATAGTCGATACAGAACAAGAATGTTACTTAGTATTAGGTTTAATACATTCCCATTATAAACCCATTCCTAAGCGTTTTAAGGACTATATAGCAATGCCTAAGGCTAATATGTATCAATCACTACATACTACTGTATTTGGCCCTAATGGAGACTTATATGAGATTCAAATAAGAACTCATGAAATGGATGAAGTAGCGGAGTTTGGATATGCTGCTCATTGGTCATATAAACAAGATTTTAAATCAAAGAAAACAAATCAAAAGAATGTCGAACAAAAATTAGATTTATTTCGCTCTATTATTGATTTAGATAAAGAAAAAACTACTACTGAAGATTTCATCAATGCCGTTAATGACGAAGTAATAAATACTAATATATATGTTTTTACTCCTAAAGGAGATGTGGTAGAATTACCAACTGGTAGTACCCCAATTGATTTTGCATATAAAGTACATACTCAAATTGGTGAAAAGATGGTTGGAGCCGTTGTTAATAATGTTATAGTGCCATTAAGTTATACTCTTAATAATGGCGATGTCGTTAAAATAACTACTAATAAAAATAG
Source organism: Bacilli bacterium (assembly GCA_046704245.1). Taxonomy (GTDB): domain Bacteria; phylum Bacillota_I; class Bacilli_A; order RF39; family UBA660; genus UBA660. Next base: position 1,729 of record JBJKSD010000022.1, on the reverse strand, counting down.
TATTGGTCCTAGTAAAGAGTGGATTAAGATAGCTAAAAGTTCACAGACTAAAAATAAAATTAAAGCTTTCTTTAATCGTATTGATAAAAATGATTATATTAATAAAGGTAAAGAATTGTTAGAAAAAGAATTACGTCGTAAAAAATTAGCTTTTAAAGATGTCTTAAATGATTATAATATTAAACAATTACTATCTAAATTAAAAACTAATAATATCGATGATATCTATTATGAAATAGGTTATAATAACTATACTCCTGGTTATATTCTTAATCTCATCCTTAAAGATAATGAATTAGATAATATTAGTTATAAAGTTAAATCAGATTTAAGACATTTACAAAATACTAAAGATCTATTGTTAGTAGATGGTGTAGATGCCATAAAAATAAATTTAGCTAGTTGCTGTACTCCTATTATAGGGGATGATATAGTAGGATATATAACTAAAGGAAGTGGTATTACTGCCCATCGAAAAGATTGTTCTAATGTCAATAATGATACAGCTCGTCAAATAAAAGTATATTGGAATAATAATATTGAACAGAAATTACCAACCAATATTATTGTTGAAACTATTGAAAAAGAAAAAACGTTAAAGGATATTGTATCGTTAGCTGAATCTTTAGATATAACGATCGATAGTATTAGCACTCAATATAAACGTCATAATATTATTTATAATATTATGATATTAGTAGCTAATATTGATAGCTTAAATAAATTCTTTAATGAATTATATAAACTACCATATATTGAAAGAGTAGAAAGAAAGACTAAATAAAAAAGAACGTTCGTTCTTTTTTTGTTTATTATAATCTTTATTATTTTTCCCATAATAATAAAGGAATATAGGTGATATAGTGAAACTAAAACATTATTTAGATCGACACCAAAAATTAATTGATCATATAATTATCTTTATTGTCTTTATTATTGGAGGATTACTTTTCTATCGTATCATGTTTCATAATTATTTATTTGGAACTACTGTCGATTGGATGAATCAATATATACCATACGCTAAATACTATCGGGATTTATTTTATAAATATCACACCATAGTTCCTCAGTTATCTTTACACCTAGGAGCTGGTCAAAATATATTTAATTTTGCTTATTATGGTCTATTAAATCCTCTAATATTAATTTCTTATTTGTTACCTTTTATATCAATAATTAATTATTTTCAAGCTATATGTTTTCTAGGAGTAATATTAAGTGGTTATCTCATGTATTATTGGTTACAATTTAATAATTATTCGAAAAAAGTAGCTATATGTATTGGTTTAATAGTTATGTTTTGTGGACCAATATCTTTTCATGCTCATCGTCATTATATGTTTGTCTCATATATTCCTTTTACGATCTTAGCTTTAATAGGTATCGATTATTACTATAAAAAAAAGATTAGATCGCTTTTTATTATAGGAGTAATATTATCAATATTGACTAGTTATTATTATGCGGTTGGCTTTAGTATGGTTTTCTTTATTTATATTATATATAAATATTTGTTACTAAATAAAGAAGTAATCTTTAATCATTTTATAAATAATTTTGTACGCTTTATATCGATGTATATAGTTAGTATTTTAACTACTAGTATATTAATAATTCCAGTATTAATGACTATCATAATAAGTAGAGCATTAACTAGTATCGATTTTAATTTATATGAATTAATAACGCCTTATTTTAATCCTGCCTATCTCTTATATGATTCATA
>JBJKSD010000021.1:0-14328 GCA_046704245.1 Bacilli bacterium | reverse complement strand
CTATTACGATTATACTATATTTTATTTTCAATGACAATAAAACTCCTTTATTTAAAGGCGTTTTTTAATTATTTTAACTTAATTGGATATTTACCCGTAAAACATCCCATACAAAAATTACAATTAGGATTTAAACTAGCTTTCTTTAACCCTTCAATACTTAGATATCCAATACTATCGACATCTAATATTTTAGCTATTGCTGCAATATTATAATTATTAGCTATTAATTGTTCTTTAGATGGAATATCGGTACCAAAATAACAAGGCCATTTAAAACATGGAGAACTAACTCTAACGTGAACTTCTTTAGCTCCACCATCCCTAATTAATTTAACTATTCTTTTCATCGTTGTACCTCTAACAATTGAATCATCGACCATTATTATTCTCTTACCTTTAACATTATTTTTTAATACATTTAATTTTATTTTAACACCGATATCTCTTTGACTCTGTTTAGGGTCAATAAAAGTTCTACCAATATATCTATTTTTTAATAGACCTTCACCATATGGTATATTAGCTTGTCCAGCATAACCAATAGCAGCCGTTGTACCTGAATCAGGTACTCCTATTACTAAATCAGCAGCGACTGGATGTTCAATAGCTAGTTGTTTACCTAATCTTTTGCGCATTTCATAGACACTATTTTGTTCAATATAACTATCAGGGCGAGCAAAATAGATATATTCAAAAATACATAGATGAGCTTTATCAGTTTTAGTTTTAATACTCTTTAATTTATTATCAATAATAACTATTTCACCAGGATCTATATCTCTAATAAAGTGAGCATTAATAACATCTAAAGCACATGTTTCCGATACTAAAAGATATGAATTATTTAATTTACCTAAACATAGAGGTCTGATACCCCATGGATCTCTTATGCCAATTAATTTATTATCCATAGCTATCGTCAATGAATAAGAACCTTTTAATTCTTTCATCATCTTTTTAATACTATCGATAAGATTATTACGCTTTAAATAATATTTTAATAGTTGGATGATTACTTCTGAATCAGTAGTAGTATTAAATGTTATCCCTTTTTTTAATAATTTAGCTTTAATAATAGAAGCATTAATAATATTACCATTATGAGCCATAACTAAATGATCAATAATAAGGGGTTGAACATTTTTAAAGGTACTATCACCAGTAGTTGAATATCTAACGTGACCTATCGTTATTTTACCCTTTAATTTACTTATAATATCAGTAGTAAAAACATCAGCAATACGACCCATATCGATATGATAATTTAGCTTATCTTTATCGATAGCTACTATACCACAACTCTCTTGACCACGGTGTTGTAAAGCAAATAAACTATAATACGCTAAATCAGCACCATGATAAGTATCGTTATTATAAAAACCAAATACACCACATGCTTCATGAATATTACTTTGCATATAGAACTCCTTTCACTATTAAAACGAGAAAATAGATTTTTTATTCAAAATCTATTTTGTGCACAATATTACTGATATCTTGATTTAATATTTTATTACCTATGTCGATAAAATGATCATTTATATCACTTAAATATATCGTTAGTTTATATTTACTATCACTATTATGATAATGATTATATACATATTGAGCTGTTTCTAAGCCGGGATTAATTAATTTAATATCACCTATTATTTTCTTTAGGGAATTAACTAGTAATGGATAGTGGGTACACCCTAAAATAATAGTATCAATATCTTTATATTTATTTAAATATAATTTTATTATTTCTTCAGCAATAATACCATCAGTTATGCCTTCTTCAACTATAGGTACAAATAAAGGACATGCTTTACTATATACTTTTAGTTGATGATCTTTTAAGATAGTCTTTTCCCACATATTAGATTTAATGGTAGCTTCAGTAGCAATAATTAATACTTTATCTAACTCTTTGGGTAATTGTTTCACAGTGGGCTCAATAACACCTATAATGGGTACTTTATATTTACTTTGTAAGGTAGTTAATGCTACAGCACTAACTGTTCCACAAGCGACAACAATTAAATCAACTTGTTCTTTAATTAAAAAAGAAGTAATCTGATGAGCAAATAAGGTAATGTTTTCTTGTGATTTATTACCATAAGGTAATCGTTTACAATCACCAACATAGATATACTCATTGTTAGGCATTACTGTTAAAAATTCTTTTAAAACAGTAAGCCCTCCTACTCCTGAATCAAACATCCCAATTTTCATATTAACCCCCTATTATTATTTACATCTTAGCTAATTTCTCCATAGCATTCTTAGCTGCTTCTTGTTCAGCTTCTTTCTTACTGCTGGCAGTACCAGTTCCATAGACAATACCATTTACTTTAGCTTCAACAGTAAAAGTTTTATTATGGGAAGGACCTTTTTCTTCTATTAAATGATAATCAACTGATTTTTGATTAGTTTGTACTAATTCTTGTAAGATTGATTTATAATCATTTAAGAAGTTATTATCGCCAGCTTCAATATAAGGAATAATAACATCATAAATAACTCTCTTTACTACTTCATATCCTTGATCAATATAGATAGCTCCTATAAAAGATTCAAAGACATCAGCTAAGATAGGTTTACGATACTTACCACCACTTAATTCTTCGCCATGACCTAATTTAATATATTCGTTTAGTTCTAATTTCATAGAATATTCGTATAGAGCATTTTCACAAACATAAGAAGCTCTAAGCTTAGTCATCTTACCTTCTTCATAGTCAGTATTATTATAGAAATAATCACTGATGACTAAATCTAGAACAGCATCACCCAAGAACTCTAAACGCTCATAGTTATGATTTAAACCGGTCTCATTGACAAAAGATGAATGGGAAAAAGCAATGACATACACCTCATGATTTTTAGGTTTGATATTAAATTGGTCTAATATTTTCATTTATTATCACCTACTATCATTATATCAAATAAATGTCTGATGAGACATTTAAATTTACAAATTAAGTAAAATATCGTATACTTAAAGAGGTGATAACATGAAGAACATATTTATACTACTAATTAGAATTTATCAATCAATACCTGGTCCATGGCATAATAGATGCCGCCATATACCAACATGTTCTGAATATGGTAAAATAGCTATTGATCGTCATGGAGTAATTAAAGGTAGTTATTTAGCAATAAAAAGAATATTAAAGTGTAATCCGTGGGGTACTATGGGTTATGATCCAGTACCAGAGAGGAGAAAGTCATGAAGAAGTTATTTTTATTAATGTTTATCTTTATCCTATCTATAACTGTTAGTGGATGTATCAGTATTAAAACTGATAGTATGGATGGTATCGATATATATACTAGTGCTTATCCAATAGAATATATTACTAGTGAACTATACCAAGATCATGCTAATATTACTAGTATTTATCCTGATGGCGTAACAGTTGATAGTTATAATTTAACTGATAAACAAGTTAGTGATTATAGTCGAAGTGATCTATTAATATATAATGGTTTAAGTAAAGAAACTGACTATGCTGTTAGTATGATTAATCAAAATAAGAAGATTAAAATAATCGATGCAGCTATTGGAATGGAATATACTGATGGTATAGAAGAAATATGGTTAAATCCATCTAATTTCTTAATGCTATCACAGAATATTAGAAATGGTTTCCATGAATATATTTCTAATACATATTTAAAGAAATCAATCGATAATAATTATGAACAATTAAAATTAGCTATATCTGAGTTAGATGCGGAAATCCAGTTAACAATTGAAAATGCTCCTCATAAAACAATTGTTGTAGCTAACGATGTCTTTAATTATTTAGATAAGTATGGTTTAACAGTTATATCATTAGAAAATAATGATAATTTAACTGATAAAGTTATCAATGATGTAAATAATTTAATCGATCAAAAAGAAATTAAATATATTTATATGAAAGATGATGAAAAAGCTAATAGTACTATTCAAAGTATTATCAAAAATAAAAAAATAACAACTATTAAATTAAATACTATTAGTAATATTACTGAAGAACAAAGACTTAATAAAGAAGATTATATTAGTTTAACAAAAAAGAACATCGATTTATTAAAACAAGAACTATATAAATAAAAACCCATTAGGGTTTTTTATTTGGCTAAAATATTTTTATATTCTTCAATAGCGTTATCGATATGACCATCGTATATTAGTTTACCATTATCTAATACTAACCCACGATGACAAAATGATCTAGCTGATTCAATCGAATGTGTTACAAATAAAACGGTAACATGATTTTTATCTAAGATGTCGGTTATTTTATCACGGCACTTTTCTTGAAACTTACTATCACCGACACTTAAAGCTTCATCGATAACTAATATTTCAGGATTAATATTAGCATTAATGGAAAAACCAAGTCGAGCTCTCATACCACTAGAATAAGTGCGAACTGGTTGATCGATATATTCACCTAATTCCGAGAAAGAAATAATATCAGCTTCGACTTCTTTAATTTGATTATTATCTAATCCCATCAGATTAGCTTTTAAATATAAATTTTCACGACCCGTAAATTCGGGATCAAAACCAGTTGTTAACTCTAATAAGGCACTTACTTTACCATTGACTATTACCTCACCAGAAGTAGGAAAGATAACACCAGTAATTAACTTTAACATCGTCGATTTACCAGCTCCATTTCTTCCTAAAATAGCTACTGCTTCCCCTCTTTTAATATCAAAACTAAGCTTGTCGTTAGCTTTTTTTAATTGATATTTAATCATATCACCTAAAAAGACTGATAATAAGCGACTCTTATCATTCTTATATAACTTATATAATTTAGTTACATTATTAAAACTAATAGCAATATCCATAAGACCTCCTATAAGACATCGGGTATTTCTTTACGAAGCCGTTGATAGATAGTAAGACTTAATAAAATCATGATCCAAAAGATTATCATAAAACCTAATAAAGACCATATATTTTCAAAAAACCATACTTTAAAGATTAAAGTATTGCGATATCCTTCGGCCAAGAAAGTAACGGGATTAATTAACAGTAATGTTTTAATCCATCTTATATTAATAGTATGAGGATCATAAATAATACCTGATAACCAAAATAAAACGGTAATAAATGATTTAATTAAGTTGGAAAAGTCTTTACTGATTGCTGCTAAAGGAGCCGCAAATAAAGACCACATAGTAAAGAATAAAAACATTAAGATAATATATAGGGGTAATTGTAAATAATAGATAGATGGTGGATAACCTTGTATCCATAAGATAACGATAGTAATTAATAACATAATTAGATGAATAATTAATTTTGAAATATTAACAAAAGTCGGAATCGTTGATACGGGGAAATTCATCTTGGTAACTAAATAACTATATTTTCTAATGGCATCGGTTCCTTGTGTTAATACTTCTGAAATATAAAACCAAGGAATAATACCTACTACTAACCAGATCCAAAAAGGATGATTATTAATTTGATGACTACCTTTTAACCCTATAGTAAAAACAAACCAATATACTAGTATCGTAATAACTGGTTTAATAATGGCCCATAACCAACCTAAAGCTGCTCCTTTATAAGTTTTAATAATATCAGCTTTAGCTAGTTTAAATATTTGATTCCAAAAACCTAGATGTTCATCGATAATATGGTTCATATTATCACCTACTTTAATAGATTTTCAAATTGATCTATAGCCCGTTTATTATATTCTTCAAAATCAATGTTCATTGGTTTAACTTTACCTGCTAAATATGCTCCTATACCTTCATAGATACCAGTAGTAGAATTATCAACTAAATAACCATGATGTTTTTCCATAAATTTAGTAGGTCCTACTACTCTAGTTGATATAACTGGTACTCCTAAAGTATCAGCTTCTAATAATACTAAACCTAAACCTTCATAATATGATGATAAAACAAATAAATCACACCTTTTAAGAATAGGAAAAGGATTACTAATTGATTTTATTAAAATAATATGATCTTTAGCACTAGACTTTAAAGCATATTCTAACGTTTCTTTATATAAGACACCATAACCTCCAATAATAATTAAATATAAATTATTATTATCTTGATATACTTTATTAAAAGCATCGATTAGTCGTTTATGACCTTTTTCGGGTGAAAAACGACCAATCGTAATAATCTTTTTACTATTATGATCAGCTAAGATCTTTTTTAATTTAGATAACGATATATTGCTAGTAGTATCTCGGTCAAAGACTAATTCTAATTGGGCTTTCTGACGAATCGTTTTATAGTCATGAATATTCGATACTACTATTACCTTACGATAATCTTTAGCCAGTTTTAAAGTTGAATTTAAAATATCGATCGATACTATTGCTATTTCATCATAATGATTATAAGCATACTTTAAAGTATTAGGATGTTGATTAATCTTAAAGACTAGTTCTTGCATCATATCAGCATGCACAAAGATAATCCTATTAGCATCAGCTCTTGCCAACATCTGAATAGCTCTAGCGTCATATCCGGTAAAATGAATGACGTTAGAAAATTTAATGCCATAAAAATATTTATTAAATTCACGACCTAATATTTTATCTAACATACGATCCATATATGCATTACTAATATTTAATTTAAAATATAAGAATAAAATAAATAGTTCTAGAAATGTTAAATTTAAACGACCATGGATAGGAATATATTTTACTTTATCGGGTAGTTCTTTTATTTTCTGACGGTTATGATAGACATTTGATTTATAGAAAGTAAAATAATAGTTTCGTTGATCTAAATCAATATTATTTATTAAACTAAATAAAGAAGTAGTAATACCATTCTTAGCTAAATTACCAGTAAAGATTAAGACATTATCTTTATGATTACTTTCTAATTTAAAGATATTTAATTTATTATCTTTATTTAAAATAACGCTTGCTAAAATATTCTTAGCATTATCCTTTTTATCATATTTATTAAATTCTTGGATAAAAGTAGTATCATCGTATTGTTTATCATTATTTATCTCTTCAATTAATTGATCAACGGTATATACTTCAGGAAAAGGTAAGTTATTTAAATCAAAATATAGACCTCTATTCTTTAAATATGCTTTTTTATCAAAGGTAAATAGAATGATCTTGTGTCTAGTAACGGCATAATCAAAAAAGACACTAGAATAATCAGTTATTAGATAGTCAGTAATATTTAAAAATTCATAGGTTTCATAATGAGATGGAAATTCTTTTATTTTATCAAAAGCACTAAAATCAATCGATGCTTTCATAAAAGGATGAAGGTTAACATATAACACTTGATCCTCTTTTAACATCTTATCTATTCTCTTAAAATAACGATACAATGTTTTATTTAATTTATGTTTATCATTTATACCCATACTACGATAAGTAGGAAGATAAGCGATAACTTGTTTATTAGTTAAATGTAATTTAGCTCTTAAATTAGTTCTAGCTTCATTATCAAAGAAGATATCATTTCTAGGATAACCAGTTAAAATAATATTATTTTTAAAAATATTTGCTAACATATAATCTCTAATAAACATCCCCATCGTAAAATCATTTGGAAATAATAAATAATCAGCCATCAAAAAATTTCGTTGAACATTACCAATAAGATAGAAATCATATTGGGCCTCTCTCCCCATCTTTTTTAAAGGAGTACCATGCCAAGTATTTAAATATATTTGATTTTCTTTTTTAATAAAATAAGTGGGAAAAGAAGTATCGTTAATTAAATATTTAGCAGTACATAAAATACGACAATATAATGGTGAATGAACCTCAACTAAAGTTAAATTAGTAATACCTTTTTGATTTAAAAACTTTTTTATTGAACGTCGATGTTTTCTAGTAACACCTAAATATATATAGTAATCTTTATCATTAATTAATTCTTTTAATAAATAAAAAATATTACCATGAATTGATTCGCCATGGGTAGCTTCTAAAAGAATTATTTTATTATCAATAATACTTTTTTTATAATATTTAGTATAAATAAATCTAGCACGATAAGAATTATTAAATACTAATTCAATAAAGTTTTGATATAGTAGTCTAATTAAGAAACGGGTTTGTCGATACCATCTATTCACATTATTGCCTCCTAGTTATAATAATAAATTATATATTTTATCAGTTACTGTTCCATCTAATATTGAAACATATTTCTTTTTAAAATTATGTAATGGACGATAATCATAATCTTCATTTAGAGCTTTAATTAATTGATTGGCATCTTTAAAAGTTACTTTAGGAAAGTCTTTATATAAGTTAATATTTAAGCCTCTATTATTTTGATATTCTTCAATATCATAAACATAAAAAAAGAGGGGAATATCTAAAATGGCAGCTTCAAAAGCAACTGCTGAATAATCAGTAATAATATAGTCAGCAATTGATAATAACTGTAAGATATTAAAATCATTATCGATAATAACATGATCATTAGCTTCTAATTTAGTATGGTCATGGGGATGTTTTTTAATAATAAGATTATATTTATCGTAATCAAGATCTTTTATTAAGTTGTCGATAGTAAGATGACCATGTTTACGAAAAGTTGGAGCATATAAGATATTTCTTTTAGTTCTTAATTTCGGATATCTATTTAAAATTAACTCTTCATTTAATAGCCGCTGCTGATCATCTAATAGATAATCGACTCTTGGTAAAGGAATGGTTAATAACTTATGGTCATCGACATTAAAAGCTTCAATATAAAAAGGTTTAGTAGCATCACTACCACATAAAACATAAGTATAGTTCTTATGCATATGCATTAGATTAGCTATCTGTTTAGAACTACCTTCCTTCATATCTAATATTTGATGACCAAACTTTTTAATAGCTCCTAACGCATGCCATAATTGAAATATTTTTAGACCTTTTTTATGATTTAAAATACTTACTGAGATAATATAACTATCGATAATACATACTTTAGCAGTAGCTAGATGATACATTTCTTCTAACATACTAAAAAGATAAAAGAATTTATGACTCAGCTTATGATTTAAAACTATTATTTTAGTATGAGGGGAAGCTTCTTTTATTTTATTTATTAACAAAGTAAAATCAATCGATGTTTCATTAGTAAAACGACTGATAAAAACAATCTTATCTTGGATTGGTAATAATTTAAAGATCCAATATATAAAGCGCGCTATTAATTTACCTATATTAATTATTATTTTCATTTTATCACCCATAATATCTATTATTATTTATGGGCTTTTTTATCATTTTTTATTACTAAAAACTTTTCGATTAAACTTACTATCTTGATTGATTCTTCGGGGAATAACATATAAGTTCTTAATTGTTTATTATTAATCATAGTAATAAAAGTAGCTAATTCATACCTTAAACCATCACCTTCAAATTTTTCAAAATATTTTTTATTATTATTAATATCTTCATATCTTACTTCAAAATATTCAGTTTTCCACCAAGGAGCTGGAACATAGATATATCCTAAAGTACCAGATATGATTAGATCGCCTTCTGATTTAACCCCCAATCCTACTTTACCAGTAGCAATAGTATTATGATAGATTAAATTAAATTTAGTAAATAGATCAACATTATTACTATCAGTTAAATAAAAGCAATTAAAATCATTAATGTTAGTCCCTAATAATTTAATAATAATCAATAAGGGATAAGAACTTAGTTCAGTCATACTACCACCAGCTTGGTTAATATCTAATTCTCTAGTATTATTTTCTACTAATTTAGTAAAAGTAGCATCGATATTTCTGATATACCCAATAGCACCACTTTTAGCTACGCCTATTAATTTTAAGAAAGCTGGAGTATATGCTGTTTTAATAGCTTCTAATAAAACAACATTATTTTTATCAGCTAATTGATATAACTCAATAGCCTCTTTCTCAGATAAAACGAGAGGTTTTTCACATAAAACATGCTTCTTACTCAAAATAGCGTCCCTAGCATACTTAAAATGCGTTAAATGAGGTGTAGCAATGTATACAGCATCTACCTTAGATAAAAAATCATCATACTTATCAGTAGCAAAAGATAATTGATATTTAGTAGCAAATTTAGTAGCTGAATCAAACTTATGACCATATACACCCTCAATATGCATACCACTAACAAAACCAGCTTCCATTACTAACCTATTAGCTATTCTACCAGTACCTACTATACCTAATCTAACTATCCCATTTCTTTCATTCCTAAGTAAAGTACTAGATATACCCTTAGTTCTTTCTAAATATATTACCTCACAATATTCCTTTAAATAATCAAACTTACCTAACCAATCAGACCCAATAGCAAAGATATCTACTTTCTTCTCTTGAATATCTCTAATCTTTTGACCTTCATACTCTTCTACTATTATTTCATCAGCAAATCCACTCGCTTGAACATTCTTAATTCGCTCCATTAAATTTTGTTGCACATTAAGTTTACCTCTACTACGATCATAATTAGTAGATGTAACACCAACTATTAAATAATCACCCAATTCTTTAGCTCTTTTTAAGATATTATAATGACCTTCATGAAATAAATCAAAAGTACCATAAGTAATAACTCTTTTCATATAATCCCCCTTATATACTCCTGTTAAATTATAAAAAAAAAGATGTTATTTAATTACATCTTTTTAAAGAAAATAAAAAAGAGGGTTTAATTCCTCTTATTATCTATATGATTCTTTATTTTTTGCCATACTAAAATATTCAGAAGCCGGTATACTATTTTTACTATGTTTTTCTACTTTTATAGGTTTTGATTTAGAAGCAAAAGCATCGGCAAGTATATTACCTTCTTTTTTATTGACTTTTATATCTTTTCTAAAACTAATTGTAGCCATATTCTCTCACATCCTTACTACATTATATCATCTTTTTTTATTTTAATACATAATTAAGACACAATTTTTATTTCATCTGTCCTTCTGATTAATATATTTAATTCTTGGCTATTTGTTTTTATATATCTAAATCCTTTTGATTCATAATAAGTTCTTAACTCTTCTTTACATTCCAATACAATAATTCTTCCCCCTGCTTTTTCTACTAAATTTGAAATTATCAAATATATTTCCTTTAAAATAATATCGCCTGGCAATTCATTTTTATTATATTTATCATTTCGCGCCAACTGGCCAATTAAGAACGCTCCCTCTTGATTTCGATCAATATATCCTGCTGCACTACCAAAAAAACGTCGCTTAGCACTTTTGGTCATATCGCTTACATCTATTGCTTTATTGTTAGCTAAAGTAAAATATCCCGCTAATTCATTGCGATTCTCTTCGTTTGCCCAATCAACATTAATAATTAAATATGTTTTACCGATATTTTCTCTATCAAAAGATAAAGCGTGATTATTTAAAAAATTCTGCACATCGTTATCTTTTTCCACTTTAAAATCATTAATTAATTTATAGTAGCTAGTCTCCCCAAATTCTTGAATATAATCAGCTAACGGCACAACCGAATATCTAATCATTGTCCACTCCAAAAAAAATTCTAGGTTAATACTTTAACCAAACATTACTTCATACTAATCTCATCTAATATTATTCTTCTTAAATTTTATCATTTTTCCTTCTTTATTTCTATATTTTATTAATGGATAGTTGGTTAAACAGGAATTATAGAAAAAAATACTAAATTATGGTAAAATTAGGCTGAGGTGATATTTTTATATGATGTTAAGAAAAAAAATAGATATTGACCACCTAATAATAAATGTTAGGAATCCAAGACATAAAGCTGTAAATTTAGAACAAAAAGCAATGAAACACTTAATTGATGAAGATGTAGATGGAATGTATAATCTTGCATATAGCATTGCTAATTATGGTTATTTTCCAACACAAGTTTTATCAGTTATAGAATTATCTAAGAAAAAAGGATTTTATGTTTTATTAGATGGTAACAGAAGGATGACTGCTGTAAAAGCACTAATAAATTCTGATAAAATACTTAGTGATAAACAATATACTAGATTAAATAAATTATTTAAAGCATTACCAAATAAAGAAATAGAAAATCTCCACAATTTTGAATGCGTTGTTTATGATAGAAAAGAAGATGCAATTCCTTATCTTTTATCAATTCATACAGATGATACTAATTATCCTAATGCAAAAAAATGGAATAGAATGCAACAAAACAGATTTAAGGAAGAAGTTTTTGGAGAAGTCTCTTTTGCTTACAAAGTAATAAAGAAAAATTTACCTACATTAGACATTACTAAAATTAAAAACCTTTCTACAATTGAAAGAATATTAAACACTAAAGAAATTAAAAATGATCTATTAAAACTTGATAAGGAAGGAAATTCAAAAATAAATTCTTCATTAATAAAAAGGGTTTTAACTCAAATTATTGAAGACATTATAAACGTAATAACTATTAATATAAATGGGGAAGAAAAAACTCTAAATACAAGGCTTAATAAAAATGATAGAATTGAATATGTAAAAAAAGTTATGGCTTTATTTATAAATCCAAAAAAAGATTTAGAAATAGCAAAATCATTAGCTACGAACACTATAGATTCCTCAAAAAAAGATACAGCACATTTTGATGGCTTTTCTCATAATTTTACAGATATTGGAACAAGTGTTGGCGTCGCAACCATTTCAACATCATTAAAAGAGGAAGTACCAGATAATGGTGGCTTAAAATTTGAATATTTAACATTAAAAACAGTTGATTCATCTAATCCAGAAAACCATGGAATATTAGATATAAGCAGAGAACTAAAAAAATTATCTAATTCAAAAAATAAATTTTATAAAGAATTCCCAATTTCGACTGCAATTTTAATAAGAGGTTTATTAGAACAGTCTATAAAATATCTCATTAAAAAAAGAGGAGAATGGGGAAATTTAAAAAGTGTTACGAAAAAGAAAGAAGGAGACATAGGTCTAAAAGATTTAATTAACTTTTGTAATAATTATAGTAAAAATATTTTTTTAGACAGCACCACACTCAGATTATATAAACTTTTTACTAAAAGTGATGCAAATAAAGATTATTTTGATTTAATCGTTCACCATCCCGAAAAAGTAAAATCACATCCCGAAGATTTGGAGCGCCTTACAGATTTATGTTTATTTGGTTTAATTAATGCTATATTAAATGAATAAAAAGCATTTTTAATAAATGCTTTTTATATTATTAATTCTTTATTAGCAAACATTATCTCAGAACCTTTTCGTTTGGTTTCTACACTATAATTTAACTTATATTTAAAAGGAATATAATCTTTATAAATTTCTTTTATTTCATTTACATCATCATAAGTTACTATCCATTTTATATTATGATTTAATTTTTTAATTTCATTAGCCATTTTTACATGATCATTATGGCTATAGTGGTTATTATATAATTGAGAACCTTTTTTATAATATGGAGGATCAAAAAAGAAAAATATATTATTACCAAAATCCTTATTAATCAATTTTAATGCATCAATATTATAAATCTTTATTTTTTTCTTATAAGATGATATTTTTTTAATTTTTTTAATTAAATCTTTTTTATTGAACCTACAACTAATCAAGTAATTTCCATTTTGTTTTCTTCCTCCTATTGGCCCAGCTTTTATTATACCCGATCTATTTGTTCTATTTAAAAAGAAGGTCGCAAATCCCAATTCCAAATTATTGGATTCCGGATTTAAATATATTTTTTTTTGTTTTTCCCATTCTTCTATCGTAACTGGCGTATCTATAATTAGCCTAATAAACTCTTCTGTATTATTTAAGATACTATCCCATACACAAAATATTGATCTATCAAAATCATTTAAAATAATTTTATCAACTATATTATAAAAAAGTAGATTTAATGCTACTGAAGCTCCGCCAGCATAAGGCTCTACATAAGTACATCCAATTAAGTTATTATTAAGAATGATGTTTTCAATTGTTTTATACATTTGACCCTTGCCCCCAGGATATCTTAAAGGAGAATAATTTTTCATTTAATCACCCTCATCATCAATATCATTATAACAATTTTTTTAATATTTGGCCAGAGTTTTTAATTATATTTTACATTTTTTTATTTAATGATATAAATTGTTATATAATTTTTAAGAAATTTAATTAAATAATAATTCTAACCAAAAAAACCTATAAGGTTTTTTATTAATGGCGGAGCAGGAGAGATTTGAACTCTCGCACCGGAAACCCGATCTACACCCTTAGCAGGGGCGCCTCTTCAGCCTCTTGAGTACTGCTCCAAATGGTGACCCGTACGGGATTTGAACCCATGTATGCATGCGTGAAAGGCATGTGTGTTAAACCACTTCACCAACGGGCCATAATAATTATGGC
>JBJKSD010000020.1:0-8899 GCA_046704245.1 Bacilli bacterium | reverse complement strand
GCCTCGTATAATCCATCTTCATTAGTGTATTCAAAAACATGGGCTCTATTAATACCTCTGATAACTAATCTTACTTTACCATTAGGCATTTCCATTCTCATCTTAATAAAGCCAATTACCCCAACTTTTGATAATTCACCAGGATTAGGTCTTTCTTCTAGAGGATCTAATTGACAAGTAACTAATACATGATTATCATTAAATTTTTCGGCTAAATTTACCGCCTTTAGTTCTTCATCACGATCTACTTCTATTTTAATTTCTGAGTGTGGCAGTAATACCAACCCCCTAAGTAGTATCACAGGTAAAGTTGTTTTCACCATATAACCTCCTTAAGGTAAATCTAATTGGTTATTATACAATAATAACCCTTATTTGTCCACCTATATTTTGGATGCTTTACATTAAAAGATTTAGGGTTTTAATCCTAAATCTTTTAATCTTTTTATTTTAACAAAAGGTACTTTTACAGCTTTCTCGGTTATACTTTTTTTAGTCATATTAATAAAATATTTTGTATATTGTTGGGCATTGATTGTTTCTTCACCATCTATCGGTAACATACATTTAAAGATAGCATCCGCTAAAGCAATCTGTCTATAAATATTTTTACCAGTTATTTCTTTCATCTTTTTTGTTAATGGTGGTATATCTATTACAACAGAACCTATATTAATAGGATTTTTAGATATTTCTTCACAGCTAGTTGAAAGATTATATCGAAGTAATGGCGCATATGATTCCATCTTTTTCATTAAGATAGCTCTTCTTTCTCGAGGAATATATTTTAAAATTACTCTAAAGAACGCATGAAAGATAGCTTCATTAAATTGACTAGCAGTAACCATATGATCTTCTAAAAATTCTTCAATTCTTTCAAATTCAACAAAATTATCTAATGGCGATAAATTAGCATTATCCCATTTCCATTTGGCATTTAAATCTTTAATTTTTTGATTAGCAACTTGCATTGAAATAAAGTCTACTAATGTTTCATGTCTAATAAACATTCCACGGGACGCTAATTCTTTTTTTATGTTATCTAATGATTTTAAATATGATCTGTTCTTTTGAATCATTTTTATTCGCTCATCACCAGTAAAATATTGTTGTTCTGCAAAATTTAAATATTCAATTAGCGCTTTATAATTTTGATAAGCTATTTCAACTAATATTGGTGCTATTTCTACATATATTTTAAATGTTAACTTTTCTTTTTTAAATATCATTTTACTACTCCTACTGCTAATATACTACTTTATTTTTTAACAAAGGTCTTAGAGTTAGATGTTAAACTGTTTTCGGCTGCCCAAACAAATGGTTCAATATATTCTTGTGACCCATAAAGGGCTTCACCTATCAATAATGTATGCATATTGTTTTTTATTTCAATAGCATATTCTAATTTTTTCTTTGCTATATCTGTTTCAATAATCTCTTCGTCTGCACTATGTCCCATTAACATTTTTGTTATCGTTACTTCGGTTACAATACAATCATTAAAAATTTCTGTTAATTTATCTAAATTTATTTGAACGCTGCCCGCATTAACGATTGTAGGTATTAAAAAATTCCCGACCATATAAATAATTTCTTGCTCTGATCGCGGTTTATAATACTTAATAGCTTCTTTTATTTTTTCTTCATTATCGGGTGTAATATATGAGACTAATGAATTAATAATAATATCACATAAAACATTGTTAAGTTCTGCATGGCATATTTCATGTTCTATCAAAAACTGTTCAATATTATCTAAATTAATTAAATTAAGATTGCGTTTGGGTGAACTTTCTGGTTTGCTCCAACCCCATCTCTCTTCCCATATTTCAGCTTTATGTCTAGGTATAATATGATTCTCTAAATCACGATATGCCAAATAATGTTGTCTAGCTAATTCAATTATGATCTTTTTAACAATTATAAATGCTCTCTCTGATAATTGATTAAAATTGTAAAATTTATATTCCATTTTACCCTCCCTATTACCATTATATATTTAATAAAATTAATTGTCTAGTATATAAAATAAAACACTATTTTATAGTGTTTTATTTTAAAGCTTCGATTAATTCAGCTTTTTTTAATTTTGAATATCCTTCGATGCCTTTTTCTTTAGCTAAAGTTTTTAATTCAGCAACTGTTAAGTTAGTAACATCAACAGTTATTTCTTTCTTTTCTTCTACCTTTGTTTCTTTTTTAATTTTACCTTTTAATCCATCTTTACTTATTTCAATTAAATTAGCAAAACTTTTTGGATCACTAATAGCTATCTCTGATAACATCTTGCGATTAATACCTACTCCAGCTTTATTTAAACCTTCAATAAATCTTGAATAACTGACATTGTGTTCACGACATGCAGCATTAATTCTAGTAATCCATAATTTTCTAAATTCTCTTTTCTTTTGTTTGCGATCTCTATAAGCATATGCCCCCGAATGCATTAATTGTTCTTTAGCAGTTCTATATAATCGATGTTTACTACCAAAATAACCTTTAGCAGCTTTTAATATCTTTTTACGGCGTGCTATTTTAGTAGTACCACCTTTAACTCTTGTCATACTTTTTTCCTCCTTACTTTAATATGTTCTTTAATCTATTACGATCAGCTTTACTAACAATATTTCCTTTTCTATTTTTTCTATTAAATTCAGCATTCTTTTTACCAGTATTATGTCTACTACCTTGGCGTCCCATAGTAACTGTTCCACCAGGTCTAACATTAAATACTTTAGCTGATAATTTATGTGATTTTTGTTTAGGCATATTATTTCCTCCTTATTTTATTTCTTTTGGTACTATAAGCATAGCCATTGTTCGACCATCTAATTTAGGTTCTTGTTCAATATCAGCCACTTCTTTTAAAGAATTAGCAAATCTAATTAAAACTTGTTTTCCTAACTCGTGATGCATTGCTTCACGACCTCTAAACTTAATAAACATCTTTATTTTATGACCTTTTTCTAAATATTTAGTAACATTCTTTAATTTAGTATTAAAATCATGAATATCAATATTAGGTGACAATCTAAACTCTTTAGTTTCTTGGTTTTTTTGTCTTTGTTTTTTAGATGCTTCTTTTTCTTTCTTACTTTTTTCATAGCGATATTTATTATAATCTAATAATCTACATACTGGTGGGTTAGCATTAATATTGACAGCTACTAAATCAAAACCAGCAGCATTAGCTAATATTAAGGCATCAGCTTTTGTTTTAATACCTAGTTGTTCACCATTAGGTCCAATAACTAATACTTCTGTCGCTTTAATTTGATCATTGATAAAGATATTATCTCTTGTGTTTATTATATTAAAACACCTCCATAAAATATAAAAAGTGGATATGATATATCCACTTTATTCCATATATAATGGCGTTAACCCAAAGCATTAATGCAATCAGGTGAGATGGATACATCTTCTTTCCTTTTTTAACAATAACAGTATATATTGTTATTATATAATTGTCAAGTAAAAATATTACTCTTGTTTTTCTTCTTCTTTAGTAATTACATTATTCCCTTTATAGTATCCACATGCTTCACAGACACGATGTGGTCTTATCATGGCTCCACATTGAGGACATTTTACCATGCCATTAGCTGCTATTTTATCATGAGTTCTTCTCATTCTTTTTTTAGTTTTACTTGTTCTTCTAAATGGAACTGCCATAATCCCACTCCTCTCTACTCATCTACTTGTTCATTTATATCTTCATCGATAATAAGTTTCCAACCTTCTCCAGCTCTATTAGCTTTATAGGCATTATCACTTACTACTTTAGAAGGGATTTCCAATACAATATTCTGCCATATTATTGGCATAATATCAATAGAATTACCATTTATTTTTAAATATTTTTCATCATCTTCATCAATATCACTCAATATTTCATTAATTTCTATTAAAAAGGGATATTCGACATCTTCTAAAGTTAGTGAACATGGTAAGATCATCTTACCTTTGACATCTAAATGAAGATTATAGATATCAGCTTCTGTTTTACTGATACTACCTTTAATCTTAACATCATCTAATTTTCTAATATCAGTATTATTAATATAATTATTATTAAAATTAATAATATTATCTATTTCTATTTCTTCAATATAACTATTTATTAATCTAGTTAAATCAATGTTCAATTATATCACCACCGGCCTTATAATTTAGTTATTATTCTTTAATAATTCTAATGTCTTACGCATTTGAAGGTCATACTTTATCATATCTAGACCACCAAATAATTTTAAAAATTCTTCTTTAGGCATTTGATATTTTTCAGCTAACGATTCAGCTTCTTTATTAGCTTCTTTATCAGTTATTTCAATTTTTTCTTGCTGTGCAATGGCTTCTAACATTAAACGATATAAGACATGTTTTTGAGCTTCTTCATGCATCTTAGTTCTTAAATCTTCTTCACTCATACGAGTGATTTGATAATATTGTTCAATATCTATGCCTTGCATTTTTAATTGTTCTTTAAAACGACCTAACATTCTATCTACTTCATCGTTGATCATTTCTTCAGGAATATCTACTTCAACATTTTTAGCACAAGCTTCTAGGATCATATCGACATAAACATTATCATTTTCAAATTCCTTAGTGGTTTTTAAACGATCCTTTAATTCTTTTTCTAATGATTTTTTATCGTTTACACCAGCCATATCTAAATCTTTAAAGAAGTCTTCATTTAATTCGGGAATAGATCTAGTTTTAATGTCTTTAACAGTAACTTTAAAGGTTACTTTTTTATCTTTTAATTCATCAGCTGGATAATCTTTAGGGAAAGTAATTTCTATTTCTTTACTTTCATCTTTATTCATACCTACTAATTGTTCTTCAAAACCAGGTATAAAGACTTTACTACCAATTTCTAGAGGATAGTTTTCACCCTTACCTCCTTCAAATGGTTGACCATCTTTAAAACCTTCAAAGTCAATAACAGCTATATCGCCATTGTCAACTTTACCTTCTTTAATAATCATCTCTGAATATTGTTTTTTTAATTTATCTATTTCTAATTCTATTTCTTCTTTTGTTATATCAATCTTTGGTTTTTCAACCTTTAAATCTTTATATTGACCTAATTTAACTTCTGGTTTAGTAATAATTGAAAATTTAATTTCTACTCCAGCATCACTAATTGATTTAATATCTACTTGTGGTTGAACAACAGGTATTATATTATTTTCATTTAATGCTTTAGTATAAGCATTAGGTAAGACAATATCAATAGCATCCATATATAATGATTCTTTACCAAATTTCTTATCATATATATCTCTTGGAATCTTGCCTTTTCTAAAGCCATCTACTTTAATATCTTTAGCTTTTTTTATAAAAGCTTTATCTAAAGCTATCTCCCATTCTTTATCACTAATTTTAATAACTATTTCATGTTGATTCTTTTTACTCATTCTATTCCTCCTCAATACCTATCAATTATATAATAATTAATCTCTTGTTGCAAGTATATGAAAAGAACTACTCTACGAGTAGCTCAATTATGCGATTTCAATAATTTCAATATTATATTTACCATTTGGACTTTCAACAGTAACAATATCACCTGTTTTATATCCAAGTATAGCTTGGGCTATAGGTGATTCATTAGATATCTTATTATTTAATGGATCAGCTTCTTGGCTACCAACAATTTTATATTCTTCTAATGCTTGATCATCGACATATTTAATCTTAACTGAATTACCAATCTTTACTTTATTACCTTTTTCAGGAGTAATAATAACAGCATTTTCGATTATATTTTCCAGTTTACGAATTTGATCTTCTATTACTGCTTGTTCTTCTTTAGCAGTATGATAATCAGCATTTTCTGATAAATCTCCTAAGGCTCTAGCTTCTTTAATAGCATTTATATTTTCTGGACGTTTAACATTAATTAATTCATCCAGTTCTTTCCTTAAATTATCTAAACCTTCTTCAGTTAAATAAACGGCTTGATTATTTGCCATATTAAATCACCTCTTCTTAATTTATTGATGACTTTTAAGATAATATCATAAATAAAACTTAATGTCAATAATCAATTTTTATTCTTTTTTTACCTTGTTTTAGTCATTCTTTTTTATGTTTTAATAATATCAATTATATTCAATTTATTTTAGATTGTGTCTAAATATTATTTAATAATTTTAATCTTTTAATATTATTAAATAATATCTAATTTTATGATTACTTATATTAAAACAATCACCTCTAAGTGACTGTTTTTTATTTCTTTATCGATATAGCGATACCTTCACCGATATCGATAAATTCAGTCGTATATTCTATATTTTCTTTTAAGAAATCAACATAACCTTTTATTTTATTGACTAAACCACTAATATTATTCTTTTCAATATCAGTATCTTTGTCTATATCTTTAAATGATATATTATTAGTAATTATCATACCATTATCATTTAAATATTTCTTATAACGATTAAAATTATTAATATATTTCCCTTTAGTAGCATCGATAAAGATCATATCAAATTTCTGATCTAACGATACTTTTAAAGCATCGTTATATATTAAAATTATTCTATTTTCTAAGAAGAATTTCTTAATATTCTTTATAGCTTGTAGATAACGACGTTCATCTTTCTCAATACTAATAATATTGATATCATCATCTATTAAGGCCATACAAATACTAGTATATCCAATACCAGTACCAATTTCTAATATATTCTTAAGATTATGATCTTGTATATAATTTTTTATATATTCGATGGTTTCATCTTCTGGAATAGTAAAGCTATAGACATCTGCTAAAGCTTTTATTTCTTGTAGATATCTATTATGTAAGGTAGTCATTCCAACCATAATGCATACTCCTTTATTATGTTATATTACTCGGTTATATATAAATTTTCATTTTTTAATCGTTTAATAGTTGCTAGATGTTCACTGTATGTTTTACTAAAATATACCTTCTTATATTTATCTGCTACAAAGTATAAATAATCATGTTTTTCGGGGCTTATTGTAGCGCTAATAGAAGCCTCTCCAGGGTTAGAAATAGGTCCAATAGGTAAACCTATTAAAGTCTTTAAATACGTATTATAAGGGCTATTATAGTCTGTGTCAACCTTCTTTGGTATACAATTATCAGTTTTAGTAGCATAACAAGCTGTAACACAACTTTCAAAAGGTTTACCTATATTTAATCTATTATAAAATACTCCTGCTATAGTAGCTCGATCATCATCATTTATTCCTTCACTTTCAATAATACTAGCTAAAGTTAAAAATTCATGGACACTAAATGCTGATTTAGTTATATCTTTCTTATATTTAGTTAATATCTTATCAGTTTGATTTAGCATTATATTGAATATTTCTTTAATAGTTACATCTTGATTAGTTATATTATATGTATCAGGAAATAAATAACCTTCTAATGGATAATAGATTCCTTCTTGTTTTATTTCGTCAGTTAAAAACCAATACTTATCAATTAAGGTATCAATATATTTACTATCTTTTAATAGGTTTAAAACATCATCGTAAGTATTATTAGTATATTTAGCTATAATAGTAGCTATCTGACGCATATTCTTACCTTCAGGAAAAGTAATATTAAAACTATCAGGATTTACTCCTTTACCTTTATTTATCATCTCTACTATTGTTTTAAGATTCATACTTTCCTTAAAATTATAACGCCCAGCTTGTAAATTAGTAATCTTATTCATTCTTATATATAGTTTAAAAATAAACTCGTTCTTAATTAAATGATTATCTTTTAAGGTTTTAGCTATCTGAATAGTACTATCCCCTTTTTTAATTTCAATCATCTTTAAAGTATCATTTTTACTTACTGGTGCTATCATATAACGATATGTAATTCCTAATGTAAGAATTGTTATAAAAACGATTATTAAAAGAATTAATGCTACATTACGATATCCTTTCATATACTACTCCTACTCTAAAAAACGAGCTTATTGCTCGCTTTGTTCAGTTTGTTTTTTAACTTCTTCTTGTAAAGTTGACAATATGTTTTCAATTATCTTCCATTCTTTTTCGGTTGTTATTTCTTCTAATTTAGTTTTTGGATCATCAGGATTAAAAATAGAGGCATATACTTTAGTATTACCTTTTTCATCTTTAGTATTATCGGTATATACTATATAACTCTTTTTAGTTTCATCTGAGTCGAAAGTAAATAATACATCACATACTATTTCGTTCCCTTTATCATCAACAACCACAAACTTATTTTCTTCTAATTTTTCCATAATTAATTTCCTTTCTTTCTATCTAAATAACTTTGTAATATTATATTGGCTGCTATTTTATCAACCATCTTTTTACGTTTTTTTCTAGACATATCAGCTTCTATTAAGATATCATTAGCTACCTTAGATGTTAAGCGTTCATCTTCTAAGATAACTTCAATATTAAATTGGTTAGTTAATATTTCTTTAAAGGTTAAAACTTTTTCACAACTTGGTCCAATTGTATTGTTCATATTAATGGGATATCCTAAAATAATAGCTTTAATTTGTTTATCGTCGATTATTTTTTTTAATGCTGGTAATAAATCGTCATAATTATTATATGGTATGGTTGTTAAAGATGATGCAATTATACCATTAATATCACTGATAGCAATACCTAAAGTCTTACTACCAAGATCTAAACCTAAATATCTCATTTTAATTTCTTTAGATATTCCTTAACTAAAATTTCTAATACTTTAGTACGATCAAGTTTACTAACTTTATTTCGGGCTTCTTTATGACTAGGAATATATCCAGGATCGCCACTCATTAGATAACCAACTAATTGATTAATTGGATTATATCCCCTTTCTTCTAACGATTCATAGACTTCTTTTAAGGTGTCGAGAACTACAGCAGTATCAATATCGTTT
>JBJKSD010000019.1:0-78301 GCA_046704245.1 Bacilli bacterium | reverse complement strand
CTATAAATCAAATAGTAGCTCACAGAGGTAATTCAATCGTTAGAGTTTATACTAAAGATCCCCACTTACTTACTTATGCTACTCATCCAAATGGTGCATATAATAATCCAATTGAAATGACCCATGATTTCACTTGGTATCCACATGGCATTGAAGAACCTAAAGTTTTAAAAAAAGGAAAAGATAAAAATAGAAGAAAACAATCACTTGAGTGATTGTTTTTTATTTATTAAATAATATAATTGTTTAACTTCTTTAGGAGCAAGATGACGATATTCTCCTGGTTTTAATCCTTTTAAATCTAAGAATGCTATTCTTTCTCTTTTTAATTTTATAACATTATAATTTAAAGCTTCAAACATTCTTTTTACCTGATGATTTCTGCCCTCATGGATAGTAAGTTCAATAATTGAATTATTCTTAACTTTATCTACTCTTTTTACTTTGACTTTAGCTTTAGCTGTTTTAATACCATCAATTATAATACCTTCTTTTAATTGCTTAAGGTCATAGCCACTCATAATACCTGCTATTTTAGCAATATATACTTTATCAATATTATTACTAGGATGCATTAATAAATTAGCTAATTCACCATCATTAGTAAGTAAAATAATACCAGTGGTATCATAATCTAAACGTCCTACCGGATAGATTCTACTTAAAGTATCAATTAAATCAACAACTGTCTTTCTTTTCTTATCATCATTAGTCGTACTTATTACTCCTTTAGGTTTATATAAAAGGTAATATTCTTTATTTTCATTATTTAATTTAATACCTTCTACTTCAATATCATCGTTAGGATTAGGTTTGTACCCTAATTCGGTAATCGTAGTACCATTAACTTTTACTTTCCCTTCTTGAATTAATATTTCAGCTTTACGTCTTGAACAATAACCTCTATTCGCAATAATTTTCTGTAATCTATCCATCTAATCACCTACAACCATTATATCTATTTTATTAACTTAATTCAATCATCTTAACCAATTTAATAGCCGAGTCCACATACTTAACCTCATAATTTTTTTATCGACATATATATTAGTTGTATAAATTATTTCATCAGCTAAATAAACATCTATTATACCTACTTCATCATTATCATGATAATCTTTTAGTTTAACTAATTTTACTTTAGTTAATACTTTATCCTTTTCACTTTCTTTTAAAGGATAATAAAAATCTTCTTTAATATACAAACGATCCTTATAAAAATAATCTCCTATTACCTGAAAATTAGTTTTACTCAATATTTTATAATTTTTATAATTATTAAATCCATATTCATGTAATTCTCGATGAGTAACCCATTGATTGTTATCATTAAAAGTAACAGCAATTAAATCTAAATTATCTTTGGTTGCAGTTGTTACTAGAGTGCGACGGGCTCTTTCTGTATAACCATTTTTACCTCCTGTGGTATATTTATAAGTAAATAATAATCGATTCATATTAACCCATTCATAAGTTTTAAAATTAGTTTTAACGATATAACGTTTAGTACCCACTATTTTACGGTATTCTGGTAATCGCATTGCATATCTAGTTAAAAGGGCTATATCATAGACAGTTGAATAATTCTCAGTATTCTCATCTAAGCCATGAGGATTTCTAAAGATCGTATTTTTCATTCCTAATTTCTTAGCTTTATTATTCATTAATTTAGCAAATTCTTCCTCTGAACCAGATAAATAACTAGCAATAAGCATTGCTGCATCATTACCACTCTTCATCATTAAACCATATACCAAATCACGAAGTGACATTAATTCATTTAACTCAATATAAATATTAGTACCATAACTTTTTAAAATAGATTCATCAGCTTTAACCATTTTATCTAATTTACTAGACTCAATAGCAATTACCGCTGTCATTATTTTAGTAACTGACGCTATTAAGCGTTGTCTGTTAATATTTTGACCTATAATTAATCTACCACTTTTAGCATCCATTAAGATATAGCATTCACTATTGACATATAAAGCATCTATCTTAGTAGGTATTAATAATAAAATAATCATTATTAATATTGTTAATTTTTTCATCTTATCACCTAAAAAAGTGTATGTCTAAAATATGAAAAAAATGAAAAAGGACTTTTGTCCTTTAACTATAATTATATAATCCATGTATCTTTTCTCTATCCATTTCTGATAGATTATCTAGTACCCATTTATCGTTTTGTTTAGTTAGAGAAAGATTGAGAGTATATTTTATTTTTTCATTAGTTTTCATCATCTGGTTAATTCGATAGTCAAAATAACTAGATTCATTAAAAGAATTGTCGGTATTTTGGAATTTATTAGGATTATCAGCTAGATATTGTTGGGCTGCCCTTAAAGCTTTATGATAATCATATACTTCTACTTCAACTGTAACGGTAGCTGTATCACCATCTGTTACTTCATCTTTTACTTCATAAGCTAGATTTTTATACTGTCTTTGAATAGCTTCACGATATCGCTTTCTTTGATTGGCTGTTAAATTGGCTTCACCATTGACAACATCGTCTAGTTGAGATACAACTACTGGATCTAATTTTTGATACTTAGCAAAGAAATCTTCTACTTGTCCAGTTGGCGTAGCTTTTAAATTATTACAAGCAATAAATAGCACTATTATTAATAGAATGGGAAATATTTTTTTCATATTTTTCCTCCTCACTTTTATAGTGCCATAAATATTAATACTTTATACAA
Source organism: Bacilli bacterium (assembly GCA_046704245.1). Lineage (GTDB taxonomy): Bacteria > Bacillota_I > Bacilli_A > RF39 > UBA660 > UBA660. The sequence continues at coordinate 75,593 of JBJKSD010000019.1, read as the reverse complement.
AAAAAAGCATAAAAATACTTATTAATTTATAATGAAATTATTTATCATTTTAAGATATATTATGTTAAAATAATATAAAGGGATGTGTTTGTATGAAAAAGATTATGCTTACTGGCGATCGCCCAACAGGTAAATTACATATTGGTCACTATGTAGGAAGTATTAAAAATAGAGTTAAATTACATAATGAGTATGAAAGTATTTTTATTATTGCTGATTTACATATGTTGACAACTAAAAATAGTAAAGAAGATATTATTAAAGCTAAAGAAAATGCTAGAGAATTAGTATTGGGTGCTATAGCATGTGGAATGAATCCAGAACATGTTACTTTTTATCGTCAATCAGAAATACCTGAAATAAATGAAATATATACTTTATTACAAAGTTTAATAACGGTATCTAGATTAGAAAGAATACCATCTTTAAAAGATATGGCTAGAGACGCTAATATTGAAATGCCATTTGCATTACTTGGCTATCCCATATTACAAGCCGCTGATATCTTATGTGTTAAAGGAGAAATAGTACCTGTCGGTAAAGATAACCAAGCTCATGTTGAAGTAGCTAGAGAGATTGCTAATCGTTTTAATACTAAATATGAAAATATATTTCCAATACCAGAACCAATTATAGTAGCTAATGCTATTGAAGCTAATCTACCTGGTATTGATAATAAAGGTAAGATGAGTAAAAGTAAAGGTAATGCTATCTTTTTAGATGATTCAGACGAAGAAATAAAGACAAAAGTTATGCAGATGCCTACTGATCCTAACCGTATTAGTGCTAATATACCTGGTAAAGTAGAAGATAATTTAGTCTTCTTATATCATGACATCTTTAATGACAATAAAGAAGAAGTAGAAGATTTAAAGAAGCGATATCGTGAAGGAACGGTTGGAGATGTCGAAGTAAAAGAAAAACTAGCTATTGCATTAAATAAATTTATTACTCCTATTAGAGAAAGATATAATCAATATAAAGATAATGACTATTTAGATCAATTAATAGCAAATGGTAATAAGAAGGTAAGGCCAATAGTTCAAGCAACATTACAAGAAATGAAAAAAGTTATGGGTTTCTACTCATAACTTTTTATTTCTTAATATATGATAATTTTATTAAATTATATAAATTAATATGTTGTTCATTCCATTCAATATCTAATATTTGCTTTAATTGATTGAACATTAAATTAAAATCATTACCAGTATTATTAAACCATTCATAATATAAATACTTTAATTTATTGATGTTTTTCTCTTTATATATTTTATTAAATTCATTAATTAAATATCGCTTAATCTTCCTTTCATACCTAGTTAAAAAAGATAGGTCTTTATTTTGATTAATGATCTTATAATTAATTTTTATTTCTTCTAATTTATTAGTTATATCTATAACTTCGTTCTCTTCATCTAATAATAAACTACTTTTACATATACTTTTACCTTTACTATTAAATTCGATAGCTAAAGCTCTTAAACCATCAGTAAAAATAACAGCATAATTTATTTGATTATCTCTTTTATTAATATATAACTCAGTTCTATCTTTTAATTGCTCTAATAGGTTATTATCTATTTCAATAATACTGTTATAGATATTATTAAAATCTTTAGAATTAATCCTCATTATAGGTATTTTTTTTATATGTTCTAATTCATCTCCATTTTGCCATTCAAAAAATTCATATATATTATCATCGGTCCAATTTAATAAAATATCATAGATGTATTTCATTATGATCCCCTTTCTTAAAAAATATAGTTAATGCAATAATAATTAATCCTCCTAATGCTAAATAACATTCTACTCTCTTACTTATAAAACTAATATACTGATTAAAATCATAACCAATAGTCATTAAATTAGTGTATAAAATTATATACATACATCCTATAACCATTAATCCAAATCCTAATAAAAAGAAAAACAAACGGCAGAACATAATATCACCTAGTAAATTTTATTTACTCGATAGTTATTTTATTATATAATTGTAATATGATTATACTGGAGGTTTATTATGGATATTTTAGAAACAATCAAGTATATAATATTAGGTATAATTCAAGGTGTTACTGAACCTTTACCCATATCATCTAGTGGCCATTTAGTTATATTAAGAAATATATTTAATGCCGAACTATTTAATGATTTAAATTTTGAAATCATGATTAATTTTGGTTCAATGATTGCTATTATTTTAGTATTTAAGGATGATGTTATTAAATTAATTAATAGCTTTATAAAATATATTCAAACTAAAAATAACCAATATAAATCTGACTTCAATTATATTATGCTACTAATAATAGGTACTATACCTGCTGGTATAATTGGATTATTATTTAAAGATGATATTGAGAATTTCTTCTTATTTGATATTACGATGGTTGGTGTAAGTCTATTAATTACTGGTTTACTATTATATATAGTTAAGGATTATTATGGACATAAAAAAGATAATGAGATTAAAACTAAAGAGGCATTCTATGTTGGATTATTTCAAGCCATAGCCCTTATTCCTGGTATAAGCAGAAGTGGTACTACTATTGTTGGTGCTATGTTAAATGATTTTAAACGCGAAACAGCATTAAAGTTTTCATTCTTTCTATATATTCCAATTAGTATTGTGAGTTTTTTATTAGGTTTTAAAGATATCATCGATAGTAAACAATTAGATATGATATGGTTACCATATTTATTAGGTACTATGGCATCGATCTTTGCTACTTATTATGCTACTAAATGGTTTATTAAACTAACCTTACAAGGTAAATTAAAATATTTTGCTTATTATTGTTTTATTGTTGGTACATTGGTAATAATATTGTTATAAAAAAACATCCGGATGGATGTTTTTTTATTCTTCTTCTTCTTTATGTTCTAAAGTTTCAACCTCAACGTGGTGGATAGAATCAAACTTCTTAGCAATCTTATCAGTAGTAATTTGGAAATTTTCCACATCTTTACTTACAGTCTGAATACTTCTAGATAATTTATCCCACCTGTCTTTATAACGAGCAAATTCAAGACCTAATTTATTTAATTCTTCGTGGATAATACTTGTATATTTATCTCGTTCAATATTCTTCATAATCATCTCTATAACTGTCAAGGTACTAATAAGAGTAGTTGGAGAAGTTATCCATACTCTTTTCTTATATGAATATTCTACTAAATCATTATGGTAAGCATTTATTTCAGCAAAGATAGCTTCAGCTGGTAGGAACATAATCGCTTGATCAGAAGTAATACCTTCAATAATATATTTATTACTAATATCATCGATATGTTTTTTAACATCAGTTTTAAATAGTTTTTCTGATTGATTTCTTTCTTGGCTTGTCCTATTTTTATCTACCATTAATTGATAATTTTCTAAGGGGAACTTGGAATCAATAGCTACTGTTCCTAATGGTTGTGGAGCAAATAAAACAGCATCAACTATCGTACCATTTTCAAATTGATGTTGTAATTTATAAATCTTATCATTTTTTTCACCAAAGACACTAGTTAAAATGTGTTTTAAATTAACTTCACCAAATATTCCTCTACTCTTCTTATCGGTTAAAACACTTTGTAGTGATACAATATCTGACGATAAACTATCGATCTTCTTTTGTGCTTCATCAATCTTAGATAATCGTTCTAAAACCGAAATAAAAGTTTTATTAGTCTTCTCAAAGTTCTCACTTAAACGTTCGTTAACTTTATCCGTAATTAAATTTAAACGATGCTCTAATTTTTCATTTAACATTGTAAAGTCATTTACTAATTCTTTACTTAAATCGTTTTTGAAATTACCTAACTCCTTAGTAATATTGGTTTCAAATCTACCTAATCTTTCGGTAATATTTGTTTCATCAATATTTTTTAACAATGATACTGTTACTAAGATAATAGTTACTACTAATAATCCTATTATTATATACTCCATATTAAAACTCCTATTCTATATTTAAATTTTTACCTAATATTCTCGACACTATATAAGCAATAAACAACATTAATACCATTTCTAATAATATTGCGGGATTACTTATACTTTCAATTATACCAGTTCCTATATAACCCCAGAAATATACTATTGATATTTTACCAATAATAGTTGCTATAATAAATTTCTTAAATGATATTTTTGATAAACCAGCTCCTATATTTATTAAAAAAGCTGGACTAAAAGGTAAAGCCATCAATAATACTAATTGATTAAATTTAATATCAGTAATATAGTTCATTAATTGAATAAAACGTTCTTTATTTTCAATCTTTCTCCAAAAATATCCTCTAAACCATTGGCGGAAAGCCATAAAAGATATTAAACAACCGATTATTGTTCCTACCCATGAAAGAATAAAGCCTATTACCATACCATAAGCATACATATTTAAAGCAATAAATATTGCTAAAGGTAATACTGGTATGATCGATTCTAATATTACTATCGTAATCCCTAAAATAGGTCCAATAGTATGCATATGAGCTGTAATAGTTGCGACAATAGTTTCGATAAATATTTGCATGGCTATTCTCCAATCTATCTTCTATTATAATATATATTCGATTATTTTCAAAGAAAATAAGATACAATGTATCTTATTTTTCCATTAGCCATTGGCGATAACCACCTTTAATATTAAAAACATTATAACCCTTTTTAGCTAATGTTTTACCAGCATATTCACTGGAACAGCCAACAGCACAATATAGATAATAATTTTCTTTTTCATCTAAATAAAACGAGGGATCAGATAATAACTTATATATCGGTATATTGATAGAATTAGGAATATGCCCTTTATTAAATAAACACTCATCTCTAATATCTATTAATTTTATATCATTAATTATATTTTTTAATCTTGATACGGAAATTTCAGAATACATTTCCTAAACCTCCCTATCATAGTTTATGCATTATAACATTAAATTTGTAGTGCACTAAAAAACTTGAGATATCTCAAGTTTTTTTATTCATCTTCAGTAAAGAAATCATCAAAGAACTGATCGTCAGTTAATTCTTCTTTTTCTACTTCTTCGATTAATTCTTCTTCCTCACTGTTATCTTTGTCAACTATTTTATCTATTTCATCACTCTTTAATTCTTGTTCTTTTCGTTCTTCTTCTTCCAATTCAGCAATTTTAGCATCTATCTTTTTAACTAATTCATCGACATTAAAGTCCATTGGTTTTTTAGTTTGGGTTTTATCATCTAACATATCAAATAATTGTTCCCTTTTTTGTTTACTCATTTCATTAACAAAAACTTTAATATCAAATAAATCTATTTCTCTTTTCTCACGTTGTGGAAGGATAGGTTTATCATATTTTTTATTATCAAAGGTATATTTACTGATATCTGGTAAATGGGTTTTAAAAGGATGCATTCTATGTTTATTAATAATAGCATCGCCCATCTTTAAACGTTGTAATTCATTAACTGATATAAGGGGTTTTCTTTGTCCTTTAGCATCTTTATCTTTAGCTTTTTCTTCACCACATAGTTCACTAATTTCTTTCAAAGCACCTAATTCACTACTTAATAAATATACTAAATTAGCACAGTTACCTTTAATAGTTTCGGCATTTTCTTTACCATATACTTGATTTAATTGTGCAAAGTTTTGAATAATTAAATTAAATCTAATTAATCTACTACGAGCTGCTGTAATCATTGTAGTGACATCTTTTAAAGGAGGCATATTAGCAAACTCATCAAGAATAAAGTTAGTTCTAATAGGTAATTTACCACCATTAGCATGTGCCACATCGATTAAAGATTCATAACATTGTTTAACAAAAGTAGTAGCTAAAGGATGATAGGTTTTCTTTTCATCTTGAATAATGATAAAGACTGCTGTTTTTTGGCGACCTATATCTTCCATCTCAAAATCACTATATGATAACATTTCTGATAAATTTTCTTTTGATGAAAATAACTTAATTTTTTGTTTAAAGACTGATAAGATACTAGCCTTAGTTTCAGATGGTGCTAATATCGTACTAGCAACATTAGTATAAGCTGGTTTAGCTGGATCCTTAGCATCAAAATATTCTTTAATATAGGTAGATGTACCAAATTTAGCTTCACCTACTGTAGTCATTAAATTAATACTATTTAAGTTAATTTCACTTTCTTTAGCATCTTCAAATAAAGCTAACGCTAAGCCAGTAAAATAATCAGCTGAGGTCTTTTCCCAGAAAGGATCAGCATTACTACTCTTTTCCTCATATAGAATATTAATAGCTAAGTCGTCAAGTAACTCAGTAGCCTTATCAGGATTAGATCCTTTATATAGTTTATATGGCATTTGTAATGGATTCCAAGCATTACCTTGTTGTGGATTACGAAGATTTAAGATAATAATCTTATATCCCTTTTTAGCTAAAAAAGTAGCATTATCGTCATATAATTCCCCTTTAGGATCAGTAACAATAATTGATTCACCTTTTTTAGCTAAGATCTTTATAAGCGGTAATACTAATCTTCTAGTTTTACCACTACCAGTAGTACCAATGATTAAGCTATGTGATTCTCCATCATCGACATATAATTCATGGCCATTACTAATAAGTGGTATACCCGCATGATGAAGAACTGGATCACTAGCAAATACCTTTCTTAATACCTTCATCATTTCTTTCTTTTTAGCCCATCTAGAATCTCCTTTAGAACTTTTATTTAAGGCAAATCCAAAACCACTCTCTACATCAAAGAAATATGATTTAACACTAGAAAATATTGCTACTAGAAAAACAAAATAGAATACTAGTGTTGGTAATAAAAATGGTCCAGTAAATGCTTCTAAAGGATTAAAACCATAAAATTGACTAGTTCTACTAAATTCAGATATATTTAATACGGCTAAAGCTACAACATATAACATAAATATTAAAAATATAATAAATATTGTAACATCTTTAGCATCTGCTCTTAGTTTCATATTAACACCTCCACCATTTAATATCTAAATATATTACCAAAACATCGACCTACAAACAAAGTCCCCGGATCAACTTGACTACCTTCTACCCTTACTTCAAAGTGTAAATGAACACCAGTTGAATATCCGGTTGTACCCATATGAGCAATAGTTGCTCCTTTTATCACTGCATCACCAGGTTTTACTTTAATTGAACCGGGTGCTAAGTGGGCATACACCGTTTCATATATCATACCATTAATTTGATGATTAATAAAGACTACATTTCCATATCCTTTAGTAGTATCTTGTCCAAGCACATCAGTTCTAGTGGCTGCCACTATTCCATCACCTGCTGCATATATAATTTGTGGTGCATTAACTATATCTATACCTTTATGTACTGTTAATTTATTAGATATTGGATCAATTCTTTCTCCGAAAGGCGAAGTAACAACACAACCGCCGATATCTAAAGGTGGCGCAAAAAATGATAAATCAGTTTCTTGAATTTGGCTTATTAAATCATCATACTGATCCATAACTAATTGAACTAAATCATCTATTTCCTTAGCCTTAGTATTACTATCATTTGAAAAATAATCATCTGGCATAACATCAATAAAAAAACTATTTTTTAAATATTGTTTATATTTATCTATATTTACAACATATTTTGTATCACTACTTAATTCTTTATATCCCTCAGGGCAAGAACAATCAATATCTGATGCACAATTAATTGATATATTTGAAACTTCTTCATTATCATTTTCGGTATCAACATTTTCTTCTGATACAATAGTACTACATTGTAAAGTTATTTTTTTCTCATAATAACTATTTAAAAGTGCTTTTATCTTATCGGTTGTCATTATATCATACGAAAAATTGGGGTTTTCATTTTCTACAACTATAAATGTAGCAACAAATAATGCTACATTAATACTTACTTGCTTTTCTTCTTCTATTTCATCTTTTACCGCAATAACCCTAGTATAAAAATCTTTTTCATCCTGTTCAGTTATTTCTTCTAAATTGCCAGTTAAAAGAGCATCGCTAATGATTGAATATTTTATAAAACCAAAACTAGCAACATATAAGCTACTAAAGATAATTAAAACAAAGAACATAGCAGCTATAATTACTATGGTAATTATTGTTTTTGCATTCATATACTCACCCACCTAATTTACAAGTAATTATAGACCTCCGCCAGTACCGAATGATTCTAATTCTTCTGGAGTAACAATTACTTTTATACGCATACGTCTACTACCACATACAAATAAAGCTTCACCTTGGCTATATCGCTTGACACTATCCTTTTCACTCTCATTTAAATCTATTAATTTAGCAAGATCATCAACCGCTTGTTTCTTAAGCCCCATTATTATATAATAAGCTGCATTATCGAAAATAGCTTTACCTTGAGTAATAACAGCTGGGTCAGTAAAATCACTAGGTTGTTGAGTACTAATAATAGTACCAGTATTATATTTACGAGCACGGCGTTGTACTTGCGCTAAAAATTCTGCTCCTAACGAGTTATTATCACTTAATAAGACATGAGCTTCATCGACCATCAAAGCTGTATTAATAGCTTTGTCCAAACACAAACCCCAAGCATACTTTAAGATGTTAAAGAATAGAGCATTTCTAATATTTAGATCAGCATTCATTAATTCTCTAATATTAAATACAATGAAATCACTTTTAGGAGTTATAGTTGTATGACCATCAAAATAATATTTTAATTCTTTTGTTAAGGGTCTTATCTTTAATTCTAGTCTTTCCATTATTTCACGCTCATGGGATTTAGTATCACCATAACTCATTAAGCGCCCTTTAATAGTTGCATAAACATCTTTAAAAGTTGGATAATCAGTTGATTTTAAACGAGAAAAATCAGTTTCAAATCCAATATTATATCTCTTATATGTATCTTGCACTACTTCAGTAAATAAAGTTAAAATATCTTCAGTAATACTAGGATCATAATATTTCATAAAAGCTTTTAAGAATTGTAGAGTTTTAGTTAATACTGTATAACCTAAACCTTGTTTTAGTTCTTCTTCGTCAGCATCTAGAGTAATTTCTAGTGGATTAACCATACCAAATTCTCCACCCTTACCTAAATCAATAAAATCTCCACCATAATTAATAGCCATATCTCCAAATTCGCCTTCAGGATCAATTGCTACTATTTGGTGACCATTTCTAATATGTGAACGTAATAGTAATTTTGCAGTAGTTGATTTACCACTACCACTAGTACCCAAGATAATTAAGTTAGCATTATTTCTATTATGTTCTTTCTTAATTTGATATAAGAATTGGTTAAAGAGAATTACTCCTCCAGAGAAATCTACTCCAAGTAAAGTTGATAACCCTTCATCTTTAACACTATCAAAGATAAATGGATACATAGCTGCCATAGTAACAGATGGTATTGGAGTTCCAATTCTTTCCTCAATATCTTGTCTAGGGAATATTGGTAAGATTGATTTTAATACCTTCTCTTGTTCAAATCTTAAAGATATGGCTTTTAGTTCCATAGCTTCTAAATAATTCTTTACGTTGACTTTCTTCACTTCTAGATCTTCTTTAGTATCAGCTGTAATCATTATGTGCATTTGAAAATCGAATATTCTAGCTTGACTAGCAGTAAGCATAGAAATAAAATATTCTAATGATTCGACATCTTGACGAATCCTTTCTTGAATAGTCTTATCTTTTTCATTTTGATATCTAGCTTTTAAATCAGCTATTTGTTTATTTAACATTTTAGAAATTGAACTAAAAGGTAATGGTATATGTTTAATTACCACCTTAATCCCTGGCATATTAGTTAATGATGATAAATAGCCAGGAGCAATCAATTTTGGATATGAAATAACAGATAAAATAGTAGCATATTTATCACTAATAAAAAATTCACTTGGATAAAAACTTAAGCCTTTAGGGGCTAATTGTGACTTTAGATTCATAAAGGCATCACCGTCCCAAAATCAGTAGTTTTACCCCCACTTAAGAAACTATCTATTATTGTTCTTAAGTCATCATTATTAGTTTGTGAAGCATTTAAACCAGCTGCTGCTAATCCATTTATTAACATTCTAATCCTTTTTTGAATAATATCCATATTTTTTTCTTTAAACAATAAGTAGTATTCAGTATCTGCTACATTATTATTGGTAAACATATTAGCTTTTTGAATATCTTCATTAATCATCTTTCTAATAGTAGGATTTTGTGTATTATTATATAGTAATTGTAATTGTGATAAATATAATGCTACATCAACTGGCCTATCAGTTACTATAAGCCAAAACTCAAAATCTAACATATTATAAAAGTTTTTTAAATTAATTAAGACATTTTGTTGTGAATCTTCATCTAAGATAAAGATATTTCTAGGTGCTATCTTAACCCCAGTAACTATTTCCCTATTTGATAATTGTATCATCCCATTAGCAATAGATTCTACTGGTACCCAATCTTCTGTATATTTAGATCTATTTTTGCTCGAATTCTTCATAGAAATGCCACCCCTTCCATATATAATTTTGCCTTTCTGAATAATATTTAATCGCCTCTGATAAGACTATTAATACATTGTGATAGTTTGGTACTGGTGTTACCAGAAGACCAGTAAGTAATCCTGGTAATAATACCAGTATCGTAGCTATTAAAGATGATGGAGATATTACTATTATTAATAACATAGTAATAAATACTCCAGTACCAAATAATATTAAATCAAATGGTCTAAAAATATTAAGTATTAGTAGTCCTTTCTTTGAATTGGCAGGTATTAAATAACTGTCATTTTTCAACTAGATCACACCCTTTTTATTATATTATTTATCCTTGTTTATCTTTTTCACTTTGTTTTTTATAAGCCTGCTCTTGTAGTTTTAATGTTTCTTCCATTGATGCAAGTTCCTTCTTTTCTTTTGTTATTCTTGCTTCTGCCTCTTGTTTTGCGGTAGACATTTCTTTAGATTTATTAATATAATCTGTTTTTCTGCTATCTATTTCTTGAATATCATGATCAACTATTCTAATTTGAGTATTTACTTGATCTATCTGTTGCACAATATCAGAAGTGCGCGGTTGTACACTAAGATTATTATATTGTTGAACCAACACATCACGATTTGCTTTTAAACTTCCACTAGATTTTAAAGATTGAGCAATTGCATTATCAATATTTCTTAAATCAGTATTCATCTCTTTTATTTTTGACTCAAGTTCAACTATAACATCTTGTTTTGCTTTCACTGCCTGACCAGTATTCTTAAACTGAGTAGCAGTTTCTTCTAAGGTTGGTTTAATATAAGATTCAACTCTATCATTCATTGATTGGTTGTCAGAATTTTTAAATATTCTATTAGGTAAACTCTTTCCTGCTTCATATCCACTTTTTGCAGCATTAATTCCGGTATGTATAGGGCTTTTCTTAGCATTTTCCTTTAATCTCTGACCATATTGAGTAGTACCAAAGCCTTTGCCAAAACCCGAAACTGCACCCCCAAGTGCTCCTCCTATACCAGCACCTGCAGTAAATATTCCTTTCCCAAAAGGATCCATTCCTCTAGTACCGGCATTTTTAAACATGCCTCTTCCTGCTGCAATAGCACCACCAACAAGGCCACTAGCGGCTCCTACTGCACCTCCCCCTAATAGTGCTCCAGCAAAATCAGCTCCTGGTAATTGTGCTAAATTCTTCAATGGGTTTAATTCAAATGTCTTAGATGACCCCGCCTTACCAAATAAACCTGATATTATATCTGGTACCTCTTTCGCAAATAATAAGATTCCAAGAATCATAAATAATTTTAATAGCCAATTGAATGCACCAGTATTATCCTGTAATGGATTATAAGCAACATTAGAAAGAACTTTTTCTATCAGATATGCCATAAATGAAATAGCTAATACTCTAGTAAAAATATCGATATATATTAAAGAGACAGCTGTTATATATTTATTAAACATCGTTTCTTTGCCTTGACCACTTTGTATATATGATGCTATTGGGATTGGAGCAATAATTTGATAAAAACCCAATGCTACCGAACGTACAGCAATATCAAAACAGGAAGTTATTAATAATAATAGAACAATTATTCCAAAAGCAGTACTGATAATAAATGAATATGTAATAATATAATTATCATTTGACTTCATAGTAATTAAATTACCTAAAGCATAAAAATTAGCAGAATCTTCGGCATTTTTATAATCCTGAAGTTTATCGCCAATATATTGTGAGGGTTGAGCAAATGAAAACAAAAGACCACTTGAAAATTCTTTTCCACTTGTCACTATATATGAATCTGAAACTGTAGTATAACTCTCAGTCCTTTTTAGAATGGCGGTATTATTTGCTAATGTATCAAGGTTGGGTTTATTATCAGTAAAATTTATAACGTAATAATAATTAGGTGTATTAGAATTGAATACTTGAGCATCATCACCAATACTTACTACTGCATATTCTCTACATTTTTTGCCACCACCAACATCTAATAACGGATTGTTAATTACCACTGACAATATATTGTCCTTATAGTCAGCATTATTTTCCAAACTAACTGAATAATCTTGAAGCGAGGTATAGGCACTAAAGAAATATGTTTTATTTGTACTTAAATCTACAACAAAATGAGCCGCTGAAGATAAGCCGGTTTGAAAAACTTCAATTCCATCCTTAGTATTTTCAATATATTTAGATGCTGTCCCCCTAAATGGAACACTATCTTTATAGGCATCACATATAAAAGAATCATCTTCTGACCTATCATCAGCAGAACAGGCATGCTTAAATTGTGGATTAGGCGCTTCAAACGATAATACACACCTTTCACTAGCAATATTTATTTGTTTATCCTTTGAAGTGCCTGAAACCATATCTAAAATTCTAGGAATAACATTTTGATTTAAGACTATACTTTGAAAAGTATATAATTCTCTAAAAATGGTTGGTGTTAAAATTAATAATATTAAAGTAATAGATAATCTTGGTATTAAAAGTTGAGCAGTTCCTCCTTCTTTTGCGATAAAAGAATTCTCAGGATTAGACATTATTTGAATTAAAGTAAATACTACTTTAAATAATATTATTATACCAATTATGACATATATACGATCAGCAAAATGTTGGAAATCCTCAGCAGTGAATATTTTTTGTTTTGCTAAATCAAGCAAAAAATTATAGATATATCCAACCCATTCAAAAACTAATCTATCTATTGTAAAAATTAAAGATCTAATAAAAGTTGTAAAGTCTCTCATAAAGTAATCCCCTCACATAAAATATGGATTTTATTTCATTCCAATACCACAAGTTCCTTCAACCAACCCCGCCGCTTTTAAAACAATATTTAATACGGTAGGAGTAAAAAATATAGCTATTGCAGCAAGTGCTCTTTTAATTAAATAAGAGTATGCTTTTTTAACAGCTTCGGGGTTCCCTGCTGTTACGGCCTTACCTAAATCTAACATTCCTAAAAGTAGTAAATAAATAGGTATTAATACTTTTATATAATTAAAAAGTTTATTAATATAATCTAATAACTCTTGTGATAATATACCTTTACACTCTTCTGAATAGATACTATCATCAGGTAGAGTACTAGAATCATTTTCGATTTTCTCTGCTGCTATTTTATAAGATATATAATTACTTGGCATCTGATTTTGATCGCTCATAGCATAAACATTAGTATTTATAGTAAAAAATAATGATACTAAAACAGTAAAACTTAATAGTTTTTTTATCATAATCGTTGCACCTTCCTTAATCCTTAATATCTATTATTAAATACAATTTTACATAATAAATTATAACATATTATCTATTGATAAACAACGATATTTTCAAATAATATTTTATTCAAAATAAAAAAGCCAAAGTTTAATTACTTTGGCTTTATTATTAATTTAATTATTTTTCAACCATAACTATTGGGGTATTATTAAAATCATTTAGAGTAAGGCAGTTTTTCCAAGTGTTATCAGTTAATAATCGCATAATAAGTGCAACAAAAGTACTAATAAAGAACACCATAATAGCTGCTACTGCTCTTTTTATTAACATGCCTTGCGCTGCTTTAATTTCTTTATCGTCCCCAGCTGCTACGGCCTTCCCTAAATCAAGACTACCAAGTACTATTAATAGTATAGGTACAGCAATTTTGATTAAGGTTATTAGGTTGTTAACAAAAGAAAATATTCCTTGTAGCTCTGTTGGACATTGTTCAAGTGCTGCTAAAAAATACATATATATCCTCCCTTTCAAATTTCAACCCATGGAATATACTTCCATTTGATTTGATTATACCACAACTTATATTTTAAATAAACCAAAAAGTTTATTATTTACATCTTTTTCATTTATTTTTTGTCTAACAAACCCTAATTTAGTCAATAGCACATCTAAAATTGGGTTATCTTTCTTTCGTTCATCTAATGGTGGTATATTAGCAAAGATCTTAATTTTAGCTTCAAATTCAAAATCAGCTACATCCTTAGAGCTAAGTAAACTCTTATTAAGAATAACTTTCTGACCTCTAAGTTTATCAAATATCCTTCGATCTCTTTTCATTAACTTATTTAATTTAAGAGTTGAAGGTTCTATTAAATAAATTATCTCATTACATATTTCTTCATGCTCATAATTATCTAAATCTAATAATATTATATTGACATTCTTAATACCCATAATCTGTGCCGCTAAATCTTTACTTGATAAACTTAATAATGCCTTATCATTGAAATAAGCAAAATCATTTTTATCGACTTCCGCTGCTACTACTGAATAATTCTTAGCCAATTGATTCCTCAACATATATACTAAAGTAGTAGCTCCAGCATGATCAGTAACATTTTTAATTCCCAATATTCGAACTTTGCCACCGACTACTTTATCAACTGGTGTTTCGGTTATTTCACCTAATTGGTGAATATGGGCTACATCTTTATACGAATTAGGATTATTATATAGATACATAATCCCTTCTTTATTTTTTGTAAAGTTATAAATACCTAGCGATATTAATTTAGATAGATATGAAGGAGATGAGCTCTCTTCATCATCATCTAATAATAAAATCACTTTATTCATATCCAATGCTACTGATAATTTTTGAATATTACTAATATTCTTATAGTTTTTTATGGCCGTAATATCAAGTATCATTCGATTAAAAAAGAAATGTTCAAAGGTTTTAATAATCTCATCAACTTCGAACTCACCATTCATCGATTTAATAACATCAATCTCTAAAGTAGCTAACATTGGTTGAAATTTATTGGCAATAATTACATTCATATAACCACCAAGTCTTTCTAAAATTTATTGTACATAATCTTAGTTTCACCAGTAATAGGAAAAGTAAACCTAGTTCCAGTAACCGGGAAATTAAAAGCTATATAAGTAGTCACTTTATAATAAGGCCCCCTATCAGTAGGGACCTTTAAAACGGTATAAGATTGAGTGTATCCCACTTGTCTTAAATATGTTTTTATTTCATTATCAGCAGTACTACCCGGCGCCCATCCTTCATTAACTTCTACTATTGTTATTAATTTATTTTTAACCTTAAAAGCTTGTGAATAATTAATAGACACAGCTAAAAAAGATATATAGATAGCTATAAAGATAAGCACTATCTTGATAAGTAATGCTCCACCTGTGGCTTCTCTCATATTCTAACCACCTTATATTAGATAAAATCTACATAATCAACATGTTCAATATAAGTTGTTTCCTTATATTGATCCCATTTTTCTTGAATTCCTGGGAAAACAGTATTTTTTAACCAAGGTATAAAAAGACCAAGAATTACTCCAACCGCAACTATGGTAATAACTGTCATATTTAATTCCCCTGTTGCCTCTTTCATGTAATTGCCTCCTTTATTATGATTATACTTCTATTATATATCATTTAATTTATCTATACAATATTAATACCTAAAAACTAACAACATTGACAGTAAAAGAATAGCCATTGTTCCACCACCTGTTACTATCAACATAACTAAAGTCCTTCTTTCCATATTTGCAAGTCTATCTTTATATCTAAGATCACGAGATTTAGATTGTAAAGATGATACCGTCCTAGCAAACATAATTAATTGATCTTGTTTATGCTCTTGTGCCCCAAGACTTAATCGATATAACAATCTCATCATTCTCATTGAATCACGAACTGGATATTCCTTAGCAAACTCCATATATGGTTCGATACTTGAGTCTCCAGCACTAATTTTAGCAATAACATTTCTTAATCCAGGTTTAAAAATATCTGGGGCATCATCAATTGATTTCATGATGGCCATTGGTACTGTATAGTGCTGGATTAATATTTCGATACTCTTTAAATAGTATGGCAACATTGAATCAATCTCATGCAGATGTTTACGATAGTAATTACGCAAACTAGAATATTGCATCTTAAATATTAAATATGCTACAACTATTGCCGCTACCATATTTAAGAAACTTAATTGATTTAAAAACAGAAATATAATGGCTACAAAAACTACTAAAGCATTTCTAATGCGCGCTACAAATAATTTTTCAATATCTAAATTATCACCATATTTTGCTCTAGCATAAAACTCATAATCTTTTTCCATCAATGCCTTAAAATAATTTTCATTATCTTTAAGAAATTTATTAGTGCTTATTTTTCGATCATATTCTAAGATCATTATTAAAATTAAACCTATTAATATCGCTTCCATTATTCAGCACCTACATTCTCATTATAATATTTTTCACCACTTAATAGGAAATAACTATTTAACAATACAACAGCATGTAACATAACCTGAACTAAAAATTCATCAATTAATATTAAATATGTATCAATACCAACTAAATACTGAACTAACATAATCATTAAATATAACATTAACCCATATTGTAAAAATGATTTATGAAAAGTACTTCTATCCATTCTATCACGATAGACACTTTCTACTAACATATCGATATCTAATAACATATTTTCTAAAACCTCATCGGTTTCTAAAGCACCTTCTTTAGTAATCTGTAAAAATAATTGATGCATATTCTTTGTTATATAGAAACGATATTTATCGTTCATATAGTTTATTGCGTTAGTTATATCACCTTCACGATATGATAGATCAATCATCATCTTAACATCCGATAAAAGAGGTTCCTCTAAAACCCCAGATGCATATACCCCTTCTAAAGCTTTAACAAATGATTGAGTAGTCATAAATTCCATAATAGTATTAGTAGTATAAACTTGTATTTGTTCAAATATAAACTCACTATAAATACGTTTATATCGTAAATATGCTAAATATGGAATAATAGCTACCGCTACTAAAGCATAGATAATAGCTATAATAATATTATAGAAATATAGATATGATATAACAGCTGCTCCTACTGCAAATAATAATAATTGAGCAGCATATTGTTTAGGTGTATAGTCTAACCCTAATTCTTTTACTTTATTTCTAACTATCTTAAAAGAATATGGAGCATATTTTTCATATACCACATCTGCTTGATGAGTAATATATTTATAGACTGATTCACCCGGATTACTCCTATATAAAATAATAAATAAAGTTAGTACTAAAAGGAGTATTAATTCCATATTATCACCTCATTTTATTACATGTCTAAAACTTCAACATCTTCTCTATTGGTTGGATTATTAGGTATTGGTTCAGTAGGAACCATATTAGTTGGTTCGACTACTGGCTCTGGGGCTACTTGTCCATCAATTGATGTATTTTGTGCAACTGGTTGATTGGTTTCTTTGGTTATTTCATTATCTTTAAATACAGGTTTTAATTGTATACCATGTGATGATAAATAACTAATTAAATATTCACTAGGATTATGACGTATTATTTCACCTGTTAATGATTTGCGATATATTAATTGTTGTTCGGGTTTGCCATCATTAGTAACATAAAATTCTATTACTTCACTTATATCACGAATCATCTTTTTGGATGTTGGATCTTGGCGAGCTCTAATATGAACACCCAATTGTATATAACGATATATAGTTTTTAAGAATTGATCAATATCAATATTAGTTTCTAATAAACTATACATACGATAAGGGATACTCTCAGCTTTATCAGAGTGAATAGTTGAAATAATATTATGGCCTGATGAAATAGAGTTTCTAACGGCTGTAACCGCTTCTGCACTACGGACTTCGGATAGTAATATCCATCTAGGATTCTGTCTCATACAGGTTACTAATACTTCTGAATAAGACGCTATATTATTAGTTTTCATAGCTACAATGTCACGATGAGGGAATATTCTATCTAAGTGTAATTCTAAGGTATCTTCAATAGTAATAACCTTTTCATCTTCCTTAATATGTGATGCTAAATACTTAACAAACTCTGTTTTACCAGCACCAGTTTCCCCACTGACAATAATATTACAGTGTCCCTCGACACATCTAATCAAAAAATCATGAATATCAAGAGAAACATATTGTTCTTGTATTAATTTATTCTTTTCCAATCGAATTTTAGCGGGCGTCTTACGTATAACCATTGCTATACCATTTCTAGCTATCGATGAATGAATAAAGTTTAAACGCAATTCAGCACTCTCAGCATCTAAAAATGGATGAGCCATATTAAATACTTTGCCTACAATATTAGCACATTGGAATGCTATCTTTTCTACTAATTGATTATTAACATTAGCTTCTTCAACACGATAAGACCCTTTTGATAAGGATCTTAACCATAACTGTCCATTATTGGTATACGATATATCCGTAATATCATCTTCATCAATATATTTCTTTAGTGGACCAAAATCGACATTAGAAAACAAATTATCATTCATAATTTTACCTCCCTTTTTATTCTTTTATCTATTCAGTAGTATTATCGGTTGTATTATCAGTTGTATCGTCAGTTACTGGTATTTCAGGAGCATGTTCAAGAATAAAACTCTTTATTACAGTACTGCTCATTTCAACTGCCCCAGGTTCACTTAAATAAGCTCCCCCAATAGGTACCGGTATTAATTCAACATCAAATTCATCTAAATATGATGCCTTCCTTAATAATAAATGAATATCTTCAGGAACGCCAAATATTAAAGTAGCTGGTATTCTAGCTTCTTCAGTATTTTCAAAAACATCTTTACCATTACGATCTTTAACGGCTAATATTTTAATATTTTCTACTAATTTACCTACCATTAATTGACCATTATCATCAAACCCTTTAAAGTAAATATTAATATAATTACCTGGAAATATAGAATTACCATATGATTTATCAATATCAACTTTAAAATTATATGGCACTAAATCATCTGGTACATTTATTAATGAAGCATCTGGTAATTCACTAAATGGAATAACAGTATCTTCATAGAATAAACTACCTGCTGGAATAATCGTATTAACATTTGAATAACGATCAATTATTTGTGTAGCATATTTAATAACACTACCAGTAAGTCTTACTGGTGGTACATCAATATAACCAACCATATCTTCAGTAATTTTTGTTCTCGGCTGAATAGTTACTTTAGCATAAGGTAATCTTACTGGTTTAATAGCTTGTTGAATACGATAATTATAACCAAAGTATAAAATAGCTACAGCTAATAGCACACCTAATATAGTTACGGTATTCTTATTAGCTAAAAATCTTTTAATGGCTATGAAAAAATTATTCATCTCTTATCTCTCCCTTTATTCTTATTTTTTGGATTCTAATATAGCATCTATATTATTTATTATATCAAAATCTTCATCTGTAAACGATACAAATGTCGATGAACCCACTTTCAAACTTACTTTAGGTGGTATTTCCATAATATCATAAAACTTTATATTGTAGTTTTTTCTTATATTAACAGATTCTGAGAATCTTCTAATAAAACTCTCCATAAATTTATCTTTATCTATCTTTACTTCACCATATACACGATAATAACCTAGATCAATAGCATCATACATGGATGCTTCAGTAACTTCTTTAACTAAATAATAGTTTTGATCATTAGTAGAAGTAATATTTTCCATAATATTAATTAACGCTATTCCTATTAGACCAATAGCAACAAGACCAACACCCCACATGGCTGCTTTCACTATCTAAGCCCCCTTCCTGGTTGAAATAGATATTTAAATGTTTTATTAACAAAAGCATTCTTACCGTTAACTAAAACATTTTCAACATAACTATAATCTCTATTATATAATTTAATACTTTTCATACGTTCAGGAGTTAAACTTATAGTATATATAATATTATTATCATCATATAATAGTCTACCATTTTTCTTAGTAAAATCATAATTTTGATAACCAGACCAGTTAGCTCCAGGACTTCTTCCTGGGAATGGATTCTTTAATGATATAGGTCTAAACATATATAATGGTTTATTATCGACTGGGAAATAATTAAATACATCATAATCACAATCATACTTTATATTCCAATCTTCATTAGTAGTAAAGGCCGTAACTTCCATATCTAGATTATAATTCTTACCAGTTATTGCTTTTAAATCAGTATAGAATTTATATCCGCCATCATAATAGTTAACACCCGCTACCCGGCTAATTGTACCATTATTTTTTTCTACATATATATATGGAAACTTATACGTAAACTTATAATTAGTCTGTAAGATATCTTTACTTGTTTTAGTAGTATTAGTTCTTTGCATAATGATAGTTTGAGCCCCATAATCCTTACCTTGAACACTAGTTATAAGACTTGGTGTTAAATTATAGTTACGATCGGTTGTCCATGCATTACATGTTTTAGTATCTCTATTATAACGCGCTTCAGCATTAGTATAATCTTCTTTAGCTTTTTCAACTGCTTTTTCAGCTAAGTCACGTGTTATTTCAGCATCTAATAAAGCTTTTATGGCAGCATCTAGAGTTGCTTTAGCGGCATCTAAAGTAGCTTTAGCAGCATCTTCTTCATCATCAGAAGCACTTTCCCAAGCATCACGAGCTTCCTCTTCCGCTGTAGTAGCAGCATCTAAAGTTTCTTCGGCTGTAGTAACATCTTCTTCAGCTGTTGTTAAAGCTTCTTCAGCTAAAGTAATTAAATTCTTATAATAATCTTCATCAAAAGGTTTATATACTTTAGGCTTACATAATAATTGCGTTTCAATATTGGTATTATATTCAAAGCCTGTACCAGCTCTCATTGCACTTGTAGGTCTCATAGGTAAAGTTACGGTTGCTGTTTCAGTACATTTAATATTACATGCTGAATTATCTAACCAATCCTTTTCTTTACCTTCAAAATCAATAGGTCCAGGATAAGGTTTACAACTTAAGGCATTAGGATCTATTGGTACATCTGGTTCTTCAGGTTCCTCGGGTTCATCTGGTTCAGGAACATTTTTACATGTACATGGAACTGATATTTGAGTGGGGTCCATACCTTTGCTTGCTGGCACTACCCAAGTAGCTGGTACATAAGCTGATGTTTCATCTCCGCGCGTTACTTGTATGCCAGTTTTTGGATATTTAATTTTTATTTCATAATATGATAGCTTATAAGGGTATAGGTTATCTAAACTTTTATTATATGCATAATTGTCAAAAACATTGTAGAATATATCAAAAACCCGATAATATTCACCACTAGTTAATATATAGTATTGGCCAAGATTATTTTTTTTGGCAGTAGAAAATGGTAAACGGTTTAAATCAGTGGTATTAAGTAAAACTCTCCCTTGATGTACTTCAATTAATACATCATCTGGAACATTCTGCACAGTTAAAGTATCTATTAATTTCTCTTCAACATTTTTACCAACTATACTAATTGGTATAGATCTATATATTACATTATCTGGCCCTAATTGAATTTCTATTTTCATATTATAATTTATTTTAGCTTCCTTTTTTGTCTTGGTTGAATTACATGGACAATCATTATCATCTAATTGTTTGCTTAATTCATTTAAGGGTATTGTAAATTGAAATCCAATATTACGATAATATGAATTATCAACTATATTTTCTGTATTTTTAAATAATTTATCTACACCAGCCTGACCCGAAACACCTAAATATGGGGTCCCGGTTAATATTGAAAAACAAGTGGGAATTGGACTACCTAAATTAGTAAATAAAGTACATGTTAAATCATATTTCTGTACAGGGGGTTTACTTGAATATGAGCTATTCCAATTAGATGAGTATGGTCCTTTTTCGCTACCGGTTATTGTATTTTTAAGAATTAAACTATATTTTGGATATGCACTATTAACATTCCGCCCATGCTCTTTGTAATGGACCAATGCCCATCCGCTTAATATAATATTACCGCCTATTAATTCCGCTCTATCAATATCATAACGTATATCAGCACCTTCTATAATTGTCTTATCTTGCGCGGCAAATACTTTATCAATATTTAGAAAACTAAAAATTATAAGAATAAAAATAAATTTTCTCATAATATGCTCCCCCTTTTTTCCTTTGCTTTAATGATTATTATAATTATAGAGCCAAAAATTATAATGGAAATAAGTAAAGTATTATAATTTTGAATTAGCCAATCCATAAATATATCCCATGTATTTTTAGGAGAAAAATCTTTATTTATATTATCTTCTTTCAAACCTTCTTTATAGTTAGTTATTTTTGAAACAAATTCATCCCTAGTTATATCTCCTGCATACCAAATATTACATAATTTATAATCTTCTAATCCCTTACATAAAGGATCAAGAGAATAATAATTAAATGAAGGTAAAGTAATAGTTTTAGTTAATAATGGCTTGGCATTACAAGAATCATTGGCATGAGCATAAAAACTCAATTTATACTCTCTACCACCTACTAGATAACCGCTTTTTGCAACATTTGGCACATTCAAGGATTTATCATAAGATAATATCATACCTGTATCATCTAAAACCACATAAAAATTATTTAATAAATTATTAATAGATATATAAAATAAATTATATATATCAACAGTACCAAAATTCATATCTTCTTCAGTTGGAGTATAATCATCTACATGAAAATATTTTATTTCAGTGGAATTGGCATAAGCTTTTAATTTACTTAATTCAGTTGAATTACAATCTTCGGCGCTAATTAAAAGAGGATTTAAAACAATTAAAAAGAAAAATAATACGATTTTTTTATACATAAACAACCCTCTCTTTATTATAAATGAGGCCTATTATTGTAATCATTATAACATATTAATTATTAATTGAAAATAAAATACTGAAATTTATGTTTCAGTATTTTATTTAATTTATTTTAATTTTATCTTATAGTTAATTGTAAAGTTTTTTCATCTGCCACAGTTGTTTCATTTGATATTGAAGCTGTTTGATATGGTAATAAGCCTATCTGCTTATTAATTTCATCTATTTTAGCTTTATAATTATAATTTTCATTAACATTTTGTAATAACTCGATATATTGAGCATAATAGATAATTCCTGTCATATGTTGAGCATCATATAATATAATAAATTTTGCTGATGCAGGCATTTTTGAAAATTTTGTTCCATTAAAATCTTCTTTATCGGTAATAATATTATAACATTTATCAGAAAATTTTATTAATTCATGTAAAAGTGCATCTCTATTCTGATTTACAAAGAGTTCGTTCTCTAAATCCCCTTTTAATGCATAATAATATTCTATATAGCCTTGGGCTTTCTTTTCAGCAATCATTTTCTCATTTGAAACAACATTCGGGCTCGAATTAAGATGATTATCTTCTAAAAACATTTTCATTATATCATAATTACTTTTATCCTTAACTAATTTTTTGAAGCTACTATACCCGAAATTATAAAGGTCATCATTCAATTCCACGCCATTGATAAAATATATCATATTTTTTACAAAATCTATTGTTGGTTGATGATAACTTTGAATATTAAATAATTGGGCTAATATTTTTTCAGCTATTGGTTGAACTTCAGCATCGTTTGTAGGATCAAATGCATCCCAAACCATTGGCTGCTCTGGTGCTGGTTCTGGTACGGGGATTGGATCGGGTTGGGGTTCTGGTACTGGAATTGGATCTGGCACTGGGGTTGGATCAGGCTCTGGTGTTGGATCAGGCACTGGTGTTGGATCTGGCACTGGTGTTGGATCAGGCTCAGGTGTTGGATCAGGTTCTGGTGCAGGGTCTGGCTCAGGTATTGGTCCGGGTTGTGGATCTGGCTCAGGTGTTGGATCGGGTTCTGGTGCAGGATCCGGCTCAGGTATTGGTTCAGGTTGTGGATCTGGTATTATAATAGGATCATCTGGTTTAGGTTTTTCATCAGGATCTACTATAACTACCGGAGTATTATCTCTTACTTTTAAATATTTTACTAAAGTAAAACCACCCGCTCCAGTTAAAACTGCAGCAATTAAAGTAGCGGCAACAAAATTGCGCCCATTACTGCTTCTTCTTCTACTACCTAACTTTTTATTTTCATCCATATTTAAATTCCCCCTTTAAACTTGGATATATATAACTAGCTTATTATTATCCTTATATTTTGTCAATAATTGTGTGAAAAATAAAAATTTCTTTACAATTCTATTTTTTAACTTTTTGACTTACATTTAAAGTATTTAAACGAGTATCCTCGTGTAAAAATCTTACTCCTTCTGAAAATACATTTTTAATCATTGGTTGATGAGATAATATGCATCCCCCTAAAACTATAAATAGTGCTAATGCAGGAATAAACTTACTGCGTTTTGTTGAATTATTTTGCTTTACTTCCATATCATGTACTCCTATATCTAATGAAATTTTTAATGCATATAATACTATTTTTAGGAGTTTTTGTCAAATATTATGTATTTGATATTTGCTATTAAACTCAATAATATACATAATATTTTTATAAAATTAAAACTATACCTTTTCTAATAAAAATACTGAAATTTATTTCAGTATTTTATTAATTACTCAGTTATTTAATGGTAAGTATTAACTTCTTACTTCTTGTTTCAGTATTTTTATCTGTTTTTGTTATCAATTGAAATGGTAATAATTCTAATTGTTTATCAATTGTATTAATCATTTCGGCATAATTATAATTTTCATTAACATTTTCTAAAAGCCCTAGATGTTGAGCATAATAGATAAGTTCAGTCATGTATTTTGCATCATGTAACATTATAAATTTAGCTGATGATGGTATATCGGAAAATTTTATTCCATAAAAATTTTCCTCCCCAATAAATATTTTATAATATTTATCAGAGAACATTATTAATTCATGTAAGATAGCATCACGATCTTTATTCACAAAAAACTCTTTACCAAGGCTTTCTTTTGATGCAAAATAATATTCTAAACAATCATGGGCTTCTTTATTGGTAATCATATCTTCAATAGGAATAATATTTATAGGGAAATAAATATCCTTGGATTCTAAAAAAGTTTTAAATATATCAAAGTTACTATTAATCTTAATTATATTTTGACAATCATCATACACAGTATTATAAGAATAATTATTTATCTCAATTCTATTAATAAAATATATTATTCTTTTTACCATTTCAATTGGTAGTTGATGATAACCTTGAGCTTTAGATATTTGATCTATTATTTCTTCAGCAATTAGTTGTACTTCAATATCATTCATAGGATTAAAGACATCGCAAACTATAGGTTGTTCTGAACTGGATATTAAATTCTCTGCTGTAATAGATTCTATGGCATTCTTTTGGGGAGATTCTTCTTTTTTAATTAATGTTACAACTGGATTATTTGGGTCTATTATAGAATTTAGATCTCTTGTTTCTACCAAATTAATAATAGTAGTTTGATTTCCATTAATCTTAGGGAGTGGTTCCCTACTACACGCTAATCCTCCACCTGCAATGGCAATAATAGTAATAGTACAAGTAAATTTTTTTATACCTAATTGGTTAAAAAGATTGGCTATAGCTTTTTGTAAAATATTTAATTTTTTATCCATATTTAAATTCCCCTTTATTTTGTCTATATAATTAGCATATTATTATCATCATGATTTGTCAATGTTTGGATATTTGAATTTAAATTTATTATATAAAAAAATAATATTTATTTATTAATTATAAATAAATATTATTTTTTATTTTATACTAAACTAGTATTTTTTATATAATTGTTTTTTTTTAGGGATTTTAATTAATCCTCGACCACCATCTAATCTAATTTCATCTAAATTTTTTAACTTTTCAAGATTTTCTTCTCCTATTCCTGTGATACAGGGTATATTTAATTCACGGGCTATAATAGCAGCATGACATAAAAAACCACCTTCGGCTGTTATAATTCCTTTAGCATTAATCATAATAGGTACCCAATCGGGGTCGGTATAGTATGTTAAAAGAATACAATTATCTTCCCAATTATCTATATTATTAATGTCTTCGATAAATTTAAGTTTACCTTCTGCTTCTCCTCCAGATGCTGAAATGCCAATTATACTTGATGTATTATCATTAAAAATAATTGTTTGGATATTTTTTGTCACTGGACGATATTGTAATAGCCACAATTTACCATCAATAATACACCATTCAAAGTCACAGGGTGCACCAATCTCTTTTTGTAATTGCAATAATTCTTTTATTATTTTTCCATTATTTTTTAATCTTTTTACTGAATTCTTACCTTTATTGCATATTTCAATATTTGGTTTTACTTGCCCCAATACTAATTTTTGCCCAATACCATCTACCCACTCTAAAATGCCTTCATCAATACTTCTCCCAATCCACACCCCTGAAATAACTGGCTCCTGATATTCTTGAATAATAACTGCCATGTGGGGTCTTTTAATATTAAATTTTTTAAGATAAGCTTGTAATCTATTATTATTTACAGATTCCTTTACTTTGTAAATATAGTCCTTTATATCAAGTAAATTAACATCTAAATACGATTCAAAAAGACCTGCAAATGAAGTATTTTTGCCATCTTCAACATCGGCTGAGCTTCTAACTGCATATTTCATATTACTATCTAGATATTGATTAAAATCAATATCTTCTATGCTCTTATTAATTGGCAAAACCAAGGCCTGTGGTACTGCTATCCCCATACTATTCAATAAAGATAGCCCATACATTTTGCCACCTACTAGTTTTATTAACTCCTCCTCTAATCCAGCAATAATGCATTTACTAATATCATCCATATTAATTAAGGGTTGCTGAAGTAATTTTAATAATATTAAAGTGATAGTTGGATGGTAATTAAGGCTAGGATAATATTTATGGGCCCATTCCTTAAATTCCTCTCTGCATTTATCAAAAATTGGATATATAATATTATCATGATAAACATGTTGATTATCTTGCCATTTTTTTAATAATATGTATTTTTTTATTTCTTCGGTATCAATATCAATATTTTTTAAATTGTATTCTTTATTTTCAAAATTGAAGTTAGTTAAATAGGATGGATTTAATTTGTCAACAACACTTACTATTTCTAGATATTGCTTTTTATACTGTTTTTTTATATTTTCAATAATAACATTGCTAAAAACACTACCTTCTATTAATATCTCTAATAATCCATAATAAAAATATGCTTTCCTAGCTATCAACCATTTATTATATGGGGACACATATTTATTAATTTCTTTTAAAGTGTTTTGACAATTTAATCTAATTGTAGAAAAAAGACTCTCAATTTCATCTATAGCGTGATCAGTTAAGCAAAAATTAATTGTCTCAATAGTAAAAGTTAATAATTCTTCATCAATTAATACATCATAGCATAATGAAGTTAGCCACTGTTCATCAATAGCAAAAGCTTTAATTTTATCCAAACCTTTATTAAAGTCTTTTAATTCATGCGCTTGCATCGATCATCCCTCTTACTAGTTAAACTACTATTTATTGATAAATTTCTAGCTGGACATCCACCATTACAGAATACTTTATATATACATTTTTTGCATAGAATATCTTTTGTTTTATATTTCCGGAGATATTGTAAATTGCTTGAATATAACCATACTTGTTGAATCCCTTTTTTAAAAACATTCCCAACTTCAAATTGATTTTTTTCAAACATCATACATGCCATTGCATCACCATTCGGCAATATATCTAATTTTGTCTTACCAGCTTCACATCCCACAAAAAAATTATTATCTTCATGTAGAACAATTTTTCCTATATTTTTATATGCTACATATTGCATACACCCAGCAAATCTAAAATTTAAATTATATCCTCTAAATTTCACATATTGTTTCAGTTTTATTCTCATTTTTTTTATATCTTTAAAAGACTTTTCTTCTAAACTATTATCTTTTCGCTTATTAAAACATGAAACAGTATAACTTATCACATTATTATTGACACAAAAATCTATAGTATTATAAAAATCTTTAATAGTTTGTAAAGTGTAAACCGAATTTATTTTATAAGGAATCCTTAGTTTTTGAATATTTCTTATAACTTTATTTGCATTTACTCCCATTAATTCCTTGTTTTTATAATTCAAACTTTGTAATGAAAACGTTATATTTATATTATTATTAATTATTTTCTCCAAATATTTTGGAATTGTAATGCCATTTGAAGTTATTGACGTTTTAATATTTAAATCTGATAAAATTTGCAATGTTTTCCTTATGTGTTTATATAGAAATGGTTCACCACCAAGTATTGATATATAAGCAACACCCACTTCCTTACATTCAATTAATAATTTCTTAAGTTGTTTAATATCCATATCGGTATTTTGTTGGGCCATTCTTAAAGATTTATCTACAAAACAAAATTTACAATTTAATTGACACCTCATAGTAGGATAAATATCAACACTAATAGGTACAGACAAACAATTGAGACCAGATGCTAAACTCACCATTTGTTTTATTTTTTTTTAAAGCAACACTATATTTTATAACTGGATTATTTCTCTTATTTGTCAATATACCGTGTTGCAAATATTCTTCTATCCAATTACTATTAAATTTCAATTTAGG
This sequence comes from Bacilli bacterium, assembly GCA_046704245.1. Classification (GTDB taxonomy): domain Bacteria; phylum Bacillota_I; class Bacilli_A; order RF39; family UBA660; genus UBA660. The sequence continues at coordinate 46,653 of JBJKSD010000019.1, read as the reverse complement.
ATTTACATTCTTTAAAATTTTAATTGCAAGGTCATGTACTCCAACAAACGAAATTGCTTTTAAAAAAATAGAATCTACTAATGGTATTTGTGCTAATTCTCCACTTTCACTAAAAATTATTAAACCCCCAAAATATTCAATTCGAACTATAACTGATGGAGAAATATCATAAAATTCTTCACAAACATTTTTTATTTTTTTGATTTTTTTGATTTTTTTACTTTCCATCCATCACCTTTTTTAAAATGGCAATCATCTAGGAAATTAGAAATTGCATATTTTTTTATTCTTTGCATATAAAATTCCCTCCTTTATTTATATATATACAAATATAATTCTTTTGATTAATTCTTAATATAAAATTTAAACAATTTAGTATATTTATTTTGTGATTGTGCAACTTGATGAGCAGTACTAATATTTTTTCTGTTTATAACAAGTTCATAGAAAAAAATTGTTATATATAAAATAACTGATGCAACCGGTATTTCTCCACTACATCCAATATATGTTTTGATCCCTGCAGTTAAATATTTTCGGGCAACTACTGATCTGCCCAAATAACAACCCGTAATTAATAGTGGAACATCACTTATTGTATAAAAATCTTTAACATCTTGGGACCCAAAATTAATTTCTTTGCCCAAGATGTTATTAATATAGATTTTCTTATTATGAGATTCATCACTACTATGGCAACTAATAATAATAAAGTCTGTTCGTTCAAATATATCTGTACCATTTAACAATTTTATTATTTCATAATTATTTCTAATTTTAGTTATTATTGTTTGACAATTGTATAATTGAAGAATGTTAGATATATATACCTTCTAACTCACTACCCTCACAAATAATTAATTGTACTTGAAAGCTTTTTTTACTCATTTAATCACTTCCATAATAATAAATATTTTTTCTAATTATCTATGATAAATTAAAATTATTATTACTATTAAGATACTATCTAAAAATGGAAATTTTTGTAATTTGTTATTATTGACAATAACACAATTAAATATAGAAGTCAATATTATATATAGAATATTAGTTTAAAATATTCTCCATTTCCCTACTTCTATATTATATATATTTATGTTATAATTCACATATATGAGGTGAATTATATGAAAAATAAAAAACTACTTAATTATGTATTAGCTTTTTCTATATTTATGGTTTTTCTTATTTTATTTATTAATAGTCAATTAAAACAAAATAATAATGAGGAAACTACCAACAATAATACTACTGAATATTTAACTACTATTACTTATAATGACTTAGATAAATTAATTAAAGATAAAGAAGATTTTATATTATTTGTTGGTAAAGCATCATGCCCAGCATGTCAACAATTTACTCCTAATTTTAAAGCCGTATTAAATAAGTATAAAATAAACGCTAATTATCTTAATCTAGAATCTTTAACTAATGAAGAATTAGAAGCATTTGATAGTTTTATAAAAGTGGCTAATATTCCTACTGTAGCTTTTATCTATGATGGTGTTGAAGTATCGGTAGTAAATAGAATTACAGGTGCTGTATCACAAAATGAGATAATAGCTAAATTAAGAGATAATGATTATATAAAATAAAAAAAACATTAAAAAATGATACTTGAATAAGTATCATTTTTATTAATCTAAAATAGTACAACGGCACTGACACTGGCAAGTACAAGTACATTTACAAGGGCAAGATCTACTCATCAATACCACTTCGTCTTTATCATTATTTACATCATTAAAGCATTCCACACTATCTACATTGATAAAGGGCTCAATAAATAAATCTTTAATATTCCAAGCTCTTAATACTAAAATATTTGTCATTTTGCAACCTCCTTTAATAATTTATTATTCATTATTTTTTCTCGCTCACAATCACAAGTGTTTTCTAACACCATACAAGGACCAGCACATATATCAATATTTTTACAATTTTTACAGAATCCTCTATCTTTTCTCTTTATTTCTTTATTAATTTTTTTCCAAATCTTTAGTAAAGTATTATTATTTAATGAGTCTATCACTTTTCTATTCATTAAGCAATATCCAACTCTACCATCACTATATATTGATAAACAAACACGGCCAGCCCCGCACCCCATTAAATCTACTTTTTCTTTATTTTTGTATACTGTAATTTGATTAGGTTTAATTATTATACCTTCTGGCGCATCAATAACAAATTTTGTTTTCTCAGTTCTTTCCTTTTCTATTAAAACTGCCAAAACTTTTTTCACTTCTTCTACCTGCTTAATACTTAAATATTTACCTGTTTCGCGAGCTCTTCCTGCTGGACTAATCGGAGTAATTTGTATGTGATTACATTTATAATTTTTTGCTAATTTTACTAAATCCTCTATCCCTTTATAATTATCTGGGCCCAATGTAGTACTGATGCCTAAGTGCTCTATTCCAACACTTGATAAACATTTAAGAGCATTTATACATTTATCAAATGATTTATTACTCCCTCTTATTAAATTATGAATGTCTTTGTTAGCAGAATCTATACTTATTCTAATTACTGATACATCAATATTTCTTAACTTTTTAGCTATCTTAGAATTTATAATAGTACCATTAGTTGTTATCATAATTCCCAACCCTAATTTACTAGCATATTCAATTATATCAATAAAATTTTCTTTTAAAAAAGGTTCTCCCCCTAGAAAAAACACATAAAATATACCCATTTTTTGAATTTGATCTAATATTAAATATATTTGATTAGTTGTTAATTCATTTTCATCAATATAACCGGCTGATGAATAACAATAATAACATTTTAAATTACACTTACTTGTAATATCCCACCATAAAAACTGGGGCGCTTGATAAATTAAATTATTATTAACATTATAAAATACTTGAGGATAAATAACTTTTCTTTTATTACCATATTCAATAACACCCGAGTTAAATAAATGTTGGACAAAACTAAAAAATAATGCCTCTTCTGTTTCTTTTAAATTATGTAACTAATTAATTGGTTTACTGAATAATGTTTTAAATCAATTTTTGATATTATATCGAAGACAAAATCAGAAGTTTTCAAAACACTAAAATCCTTCCGATAAAAAAGCAATGCCCCGTTTTTCTCTTTTCTTATTTTATAGTATTCATTTAATGTTAGTGGTTTGTTATAGTTCATAATAAGCCCCCATATTTTCTTATTTTTTTAATATATAAACCAGTCCCTTATTACCATCTACTTTTATTTCTTTTGTATCTTTAATCCTATATAAATTTTCACTCCCTAAAGCACATACACATGGAATATTATATTCTCTACAGATGATAGATGTATGGCTCAAAAATCCTCCTATTGCGACTACTACAGCTTTAGATTTTAATATAATATCAAGCCAATCTGGATCAGTAAACCAAGTGAGTAAAATACTATTATCAATCCATTTATTTTTTTCAGCTAATTCATCTATAAAAATAGCATTACCAGCATAAATGCCTGGAGAAGCAGGAATTCCCTTCAAAACATTTTCATTTTCCTCATCAGTAAATTGTGCAAAAAAATTTTTAGTAGGTGTTGTAATTGGTCTACATTGTAACATTATTAATTTATTGTTTACTATACACCACTCAAAATCGCAACATTCACCTATTTCACTTTGATATTTTATTAGTTGTTTATAAATTTCTACTTTTGAAATAGAAATTAAGTTATTTTCATGATTTTTTTGATTAAAAACTACTCTGTGTGGGGTAACATAACCACCAACCAATTTATCACCAGAGCCTTCAATATATTCTAATACTCCATAATCAGGATTTTCATCACTACCAAACCAAACACCAGATATAATTGGTTCTTTATATTCTTGAATTATAACTCGCATCTGAAGCTTGTCTATTTTTTTGTCTTTTAAATAAGTTTGTACCCTTGATAGATCAATTGATTCTTGAACCTCTAATATTTTCTTAGCTAAATTATCAATTGAAACATTTAAAAATGAATTAAACATTCCGGCGAACGAACAATTTGTTGCGTCTTCACATGTAGCAGAACTTCTTACAGCATATTTATCAAACTTAGGAATATCTTCTTTATTAAAATGGCCTCCAATATATATATATGTTGTAGGAATGGTGCAATTTATCCTGTTTAATTTTATTAATCCATTTGCCTTTCCGCCAACCAAGCTTGAAAAATCATATGTTGGTTCTACTATTTGCAACATCGTAAAATAATCAATATTTATAAATTTTTGATCTAAAAACTTATTCATTAAATAAGTAAATTTTGCATCGTAATTTGTACCAAAAATAAAATTACCATTATTTTGATTGTATTTATAAAAAATTTCATCTATTTTATTTAAAAATCCTGATTCAATATATTTATGTTGTTTTTCTTGCCAATATTTAATTAATAAATATAATTTTACAGTATTAGAAACATTATAGTTATTAATAATTTCAATATTATCATATGATAAATTTTGATCTATTGATGCAACTGATTCTAAATAATTTTCACCAAACTCTTCACATAATTTTTTCATTACATTTCTAATAATTATACTATCGTTAGTTACATTTTCAATAAAACCAAAATATTTTTCGCTTAAAATTGCATTTTCAATATCATTATCATTTTTTATTAAATTAAAATAAAAATTACTCTTTTGGTAACAATATAAAAAAATAGCATGGAGTTCTTCACAAGCTAAATTTTCTTTTGAAATGAATTCAAAATATTTTATTAACATATTATAATATTCTTCATCATATATGCTGTCTAAAAGAAAATGGTTTTTCCAAATATCATCATATATATATTTATCAATAATTTCTTTTAAACGTTTAAATTGCCCTAAAGCGATCATTACAATCACCATCACTTATAATTTTTTTCTATCTCACCTTCAATTATTAATATTATGTAATGTGTTTACATTATTCTACCATAAAATTTATTAAATATAAACTCTTTTTTTATTCTTTAATTAAATAATTTTTTTTATGAGGTTCTTTAAATAATAAACCATTATAATTTTGTTGTCTTAATAATTCATAGACCATAATAGCTACAGCATTAGATACATTTAATGCTCTTACTTTATCAGTCATAGGTATTCGCATACAATAATCTATATATTCGGTTAATATTTCTTTTGGTATACCAGTACTTTCTTTGCCAAATATTAAATATATATTTTCGTTAGGATTAGTATAATCAAAAGAAGTATGAGGTTTAGCACCATATCTAGTTAAAAAATAATAGGTACCCTTATTTTTATGACGAAAATCATTAAAATTATCGTAAACATAATATTCTAGATGTTTTAAATAATTGACACCACTTCTTTTAACATGTTTATCATCTAAAGAGAATCCTAATGGTTTAATTAAATGTAAGATAGCGTTAGTAGCAACACAAGTTCTCATGATATTACCAGTATTTTGGGGTATTTCTGGTTCATATAAGACTACATTTATCATAATTTTCTGATATGGACATCTTTTAATTGTTTATCAGATATTACTGTAGGTGCTCCCATCATCAAATCTTGACCATTTACGGTCATTGGGAAAGCTACTACTTCTCTAATTGATGATTCACTCAATAACATCATAATAATTCTATCAATACCTGCTGCCATACCAGCATGAGGTGGTGCTCCATATTGGAATGCTGTATATAAAGCTTGGAATTTATCTTTTAATTCATCATGTGAATATCCAGCAATATTAAACGCTTTTTCCATTATTTCTAAATCATGATTTCTTACTGCTCCACTAGCTATCTCTACCCCATTACATACAAAATCATATTGATATGCTAATATATCTTCTGGTTTATCATTATCTAAACCTGTTAAACCTCCTTGAGGCATACTAAATGGATTATGTGAGAAAATATATTTTTCTTGTTCTTCATCCCATTCATACATTGGAAAATTATTAACAATGCAAAGTTCAAACTTATTCTCATCAATTAAATTTAATTTTCTTCCTAATTCATCTCTAATTAAACCTGCTAATTTAGAAGCATTTTTACGATCAGCAATAAAGAATAAAACACTATCTTTCTTTAAGTCTGCTTGTTCGATTAAAGCTTTAGTTTCATCTTCACTTAAGAACTTAGCTATTGGTCCAGCTAAAGACATATCTTCATTAACTTTAAAATAACCAATACCAGGCATACCAATACTATTAGCATAATCAACTAATTCATTAAACCATGAATTAGGTTTATTAGCTATATTTTCTACTTTAATACCTCTTACTGTTATACCTCTAAATGGTTTAAATTCACTATCTTTAAAAATATCAGTTAAATCAATAATTTCTAATGGATTACGTAAATCTGGTTTATCAGTACCATATTTTAACATTGCTTCTTTATAAGAAATACGTTTAAAGGGATAAGGACTTACTTCTCTATTACTGAATTGTTTAAAAGCTTCATAGAAAATTTCTTCACCTAAATTATATACATCTTCTTCAGTAGCAAAGTTCATTTCTAAATCTAATTGATAAAATTCACCATAAATACGATCACTGCGACCATCTTCATCTCTAAAACAAGGAGCAATTTGAAAATATTTATCAAAGCCAGCTACCATTAACAATTGTTTAAATTGTTGGGGAGCTTGCGGTAAAGAATAAAACTTACCAGGATATTTACGAGCTGGGACAATAAAATCTCTTGCCCCTTCTGGGCTAGATGCTGTTAAAATAGGAGTTTGAATTTCTTCAAAATGATTTTGAAACATTCTATCACGTAAAAATTTAATAAATTTAGTTCTAAAGATAATTTGATCTTTTACTCTAGGATTACGTAGATCCAAATATCGATATTTTAATCTTACTTCTTCATTAACGGTTTTGGAAGTAATAATTTCAAATGGTAAAATATTTTTAGCTTTACCTAATACGGTTATTTGATCAACTAATATTTCAATCTCCCCGGTTTTTAACTTAGGGTTATAATCTTCTTCATCTCTTCTACGGACTTTACCACTAACTGATACACTAGATTCTTTAGTAATACCATTAAATATTGAATCATCGTTACTTACTATTTGGATAATGCCATAATAATCACGAATATCAAGGAAGATTACGCCTCCATGATCTCTAATATTTTCAACCCAACCAGCAATAATAACTTCTTGCCCAATATTGTCATTAGTAAGTAAACCACCATAATGATTACGATATTGATTTGCTTTCATATATTACCTCCTTTTTTCTAATTCTTCTTTTATTAATTTTAATGCTATTTTAGGATTTGCTTGACTATTGGTTTTTTTCATAACTTGGCCTACAAAATAATGAGCTACATAATCTTTACCATTAAGATATTCTAATACTTGTTTATCATTTTCATTTATTATTTCATTAACATATTTTAATATTTCTTCTTCATCAGTTATTTGACTAATATCTTTTTCTACAATAATAGTGTTAGGATCAATTTTCTTTTTTAAAGCTTCATATATTATTTCTTTAGCATGAATAAACGATAATTTATCATCCATTACATATTTCATAACACCTGATAACATTTCAGGAGTGATAAAAAAGTCTTTAATATTTACTTCTAATTTATTAATAGAGCTTAAGACCACTGATGTTACCCAATTAGCTACTAATTTAGGATCATCAATATAGAAAAGTACTTCTTCAAAATATTCGGCTATAGCCCTTTCTTTAGTTAAGACAACAGCATCATATCTAGATAATCCATATTCGTTAGTATATTTTTGGATTCTCTCATATTGTAACATAGGAATTTCATCATTTATTTCTTTTATATAATCATCAGTAATAGCTATTGGTGGTAAATTAGGTTCCGTAAAGTATTTATAATCAATAGCATCAACTTTTTCTCTCATTGGATAAGTTTTTAAATCTTCAGCAATTCTTCTAGTTTCTTGAATTACTTTATTGCCATCATCTAATATTTCCGTTTGTCTTTTTATTTCATAATCAATAGCGGCTTTGACACTAGTAAGAGAATTGATGTTCTTTAATTCTACTTTAGTTCCTAATTCTTTAGCATCCTCTTTCATTAGTGATATGTTGACATCACAACGCATTTGTCCCTTATCAGTTCTAGCTTCACTTACTTCACAATAGAGGAATAAATCTCTTAAGGCCTCTAAGAAACCGATAGCTTCATCAGCAGAATTTATACAGGGTTCAGTTACTATCTCTAATAATGGTACTCCAGCACGGTTATAATTAATTAATGAATAACTAGAGCGATGTTCTAAACTAGCTGTATCTTCTTCTAGATGTAATTGATGAATATCGACTCTTTTTTCATAATCATTGACAATAAAAGTTAGATAACCATTACGGCCCATTGGTTTTTTTACTTGAGTAATTTGATAACCTTTAGGTAGATCTGGATAAAAATAATTCTTACGATCAAATATTATTTCATTAGGTAGTTCGCAATTTAAAGCTAACGCTGTTTTTAGGGCTTTACGGCTTGCTTCTTTATTAACAGAGGGAAGAATACCAGGAAGACCTAAATCAATAGCAGATACATTTATATTAGCTTCATTAGAATATTCATTAGGAGAAGCTGAAAAGTTTTTAGATTTAGTTGATAATTCACAGTGTACTTCTAAACCAATAACTACTTTATACATTATCGTTCATCTCCTTTAAACCTTGTTCTATCTTATAAGCCATATTTAAAACAAGATCATCTTTTAATATCTCACCAGTAATATTAATGCCAATAGGCATCTTATTAATAAATCCACTTGGAATAGTTATACTAGGAAAACCACCAAAGTTACCTATAACTAGATGATTTTCTAAGATTAAATACTTATCAGATAAACGATCTGATTGTTCACTAAGTTTAGGTGCTATACCACTAGCTGATGGTAATATTAATCCATCATACTCTTTAAATAATTCATGCATCTTATTCACTATTAATCTTCTAATGCGACCAGCATTTAAAAATAATTTTTCTTGATTTTCTCTTTGTAAAATATAACTTCCTAAAACAAATCTTCTTTTAATAAGCTCTGAAAAACCTTTAGTCCTAGCGGTAAACATTATTTCATCAACTGTTTCTCCTTCACCACGAGGCCCAAATTGAATTCCTGTTAAGTTAGCATTATTACTAGTAACCTCAGCACAAGAGATAGCCATATAAGATGGATATAAAGCTGATAAGATATTTTTATCAATAGAAACTTCTGTTACTTCAAATCCTATTTTTTTACACATATCGATAACTTTATTAAAATTATCAATAACTTTTATCAATTCTTCATCAGGATTATCATAACTATTTAAATTACATGCTTCTTTAATATAGAATAATTTCTTTCCCTTAATATCATTATTAATACTATCAAGATAATGCTTATTATCATCTTCTAAAGTAGTCATATCATATTGATCTTGACCTTTTAATATATCAGTAACAATAGCTGCATCTTCGACTGAACTAGTAATGCAACCAACGTGATCTAAACTAGATGCAAAAGCAAATAAGCCATATCTAGAAATCCTACCATAAGTAGGTTTAAAACCTACTGTCCCACTAAAAGCAGCTGGTTTTCTAACTGAATCTCCAGTATCTGATCCAATACTAAATGGCACAATACCCAACGCTACACTAGCAGCACTTCCCGAAGAAGATCCCCCAATCATTCTTTCTTTATCAAAAGGGTTTCTTACTATACCTGTATGCCCAGTAGTACCAGTTCCTCCCATTGCTAATTCATCTAAGACTGTTTTACCAACTAAGATAGCCCCTGCTTCTTTTAATTTTTTATATACAGTAGCATCGTATACTGGTACATAATCTTTTAATATATTAGAAGAAGCCGTAGTTAAAATACCCCTAGTTGAAAAATTATCTTTAAGTGAATATGGAATGCCGGTTAATAAAGTTTTCTCTTTACCATTATTTTTATATTTATCAATAATCGTAACAAAACAATTATAATCATTTTGATATTGATGAGCTTTTTTTATAGCTTCATCAAATAATTGTTCAGAAGCAACTACTCCTTTATCTAATTTTGCTCTTAACTCTTTAATCATTATTCCACCACCTTTGGTACTTTAACTTGATCATCAATTTGGTGTTTACAGTTAGCTAAAACTTCATCGACTGTTAAATATTCACCAATTTCATCTTCTCTTTGTTTATTTTTTCCAGTAACAAAAGGAAACATTAATGGTTCAACTTCCTTTATGTTCTCAATTTTTTCAATTCTTTCCATCTGTTTAATAATTATCTCAAATTCTTGTTGTAATGTTTCATATTCATCATCACTCATATCAAACATTAATCTAGCTGCATATTTTTTTAAACTTTCTTTACTAATCATTTTATCCCTCTTCCCTAAAAAATAAAAAAGTCAATTAGATTAAGGGGCAATATAATCGCGGTACCACCCTTCTTATCGAACTGACATCTCTATTTGGTAACGGTAATTAACCGATATATCCTACTTAATTCAAATATATAACTCCATGGTGTTTTTCATATTAATTATTTATTCGTTTTCACCAACCACGAACTCTCTATTAAATCATTAATATTACTCGCCATTTCGCCGCCTTTATTTATGTATAATAATATACTATTTTATTAATATAGTCAACTTTATTAATAATATTTAAAAATATTAGAGCTATTGCTCTAATATTACTTCATGTTCTTCTAAGAATTGAATTACATCATCCATATCTACCCCACCATTAATTATTAGGATATCGTATAATTCTTTATCTTTAAAGATAGAGATAGATGGATAAGAACTAAAAAATGTTTCTTGTTTCATTACTTTAGAAACTCCCATTTTAGTATCTAATAATGTTTTATTATTATTTTTAACATAATCATTAAGATTTAAATAGATCATTTGATCTTTTAAATTATATTTTTTAACGGTCTTTTTAAAGTCTTTTTCAAAGTCTCGGCATTTATCTTCATCAGTAGTACACATATAAAGAGTAAAATCCGGATTCTCTAGTATATAATTATCTAATTCTTCATATTTTACCTCTGATAGATATCCATTTATAACTGGAATAGTTAATAGATGAGTTTTATATGTTCGATACCAAGTTCTAAAATATAACAAAAGAACTATTGTTACTATTACTATAGCAGCATAAATAATATAGTTTTTCATTGCTATTTTATTACCTCTTATTCCCATATTATCACCTATAATTATTTTACCACAAAAATAATATTAATGAAATATATTAATATTATTTTAATGTATTATTCATAATATCTTTATATATTTTTATATTTCTTTCTATTATCTGTCTACTTCGCCATGAACCTGATAATTTACCATATTTATTTTTGAATTCTTTATTAGTTAAAGATTGATAATCATTGATATTGATAAATTCTATATTTGAGGGTTCAAATTCTTTATGGTTATGATTATCAATGGTTTTATTATATGGACATACTCTTTGACATATATCACAGCCATAGATACATTGATTCATAACTTTTATTTCATTTTTAGTTAATGTTCCCTTCTTTTGAGTAAGATAAGATAAACATTTATTACTATTTAGAATACCTTTATCATTAATAGCTTTAGTAGGACATTCATCTAAACACTTATTACAGTTAGAACAAGTTAAAGTTAATGGTTTATCTGTTTCTATATCTAGATTGGTTAAGATTATACCTATAAAGAAATAAGAACCATACTTTAGGTTAATTAACAAGTTATGTTTACCATAAAAACCTAATCCCGCTTTATATGCTAAATAACGATCATCTAATGGTAATGTATCTACTAATATTTTATATTCTAAATTATTAGTTATGGTTTTAATATAATTACATAGTTGTTCCATCTTTTCTTTTAACACTATATGATAATCAATGCCCCATGAACTATTGCCAAAATATACTTCATCTTTAGTTATATTATCTAATCTATCACATGTTTTAGGATAAGCCATACCTATTACAATAATAGTTTTAGCATTATCCATCAATAATCTAGGATTTATTCTTTCTTTAATACTACCTTTAATAAATGGTGAATAATATTTTAATCTTTTACTTAATTCTAATTTAGGTATTAGAGGATAACATATATCACTATTGGTGAATCCTATCAGATCTATATTAATTTGTTTACTATACGTAATTATTTGTTTTTTAGTAACCATATTTACCTTCTTACTATTAACTACCAAATTCATAAGGACCAATATCGGTTTTACCAGTTGGTACTATATTTCCTAATAAATCAGTAGTATCAATATCTTTAAAGCCATTATCAATAACAATAAATAATTTAGTAGTTATAAATTTACCTAATTGAGAAGACTTTAATTTTGGATTATAGAAATAATTTTCTCTTATAATATCACTAAATGAACCATTCTTATCATTAAATTGGCCAACCGTTAATAAATCACCCCGATAATGAATAGCTACATCAGATGTTTTAGAATAAATCAAGTTATTTCTTATAATATTATGATCTGATGCTGATGCTTCATTAATATACCATTTATCACTTAAAGCTAGTCCGGCATTAGTCATTTCACGATCAGCATCATGTCCACAATTAACAATAATATTATTAATTATTTCATTATATCTAGTACTACTCTTACCATGCCAATCTTGCATATCTATACCAGCAACATCTGCATTATATATAAGATTATTCATGATCTTATTATGATTTGAAACATATTCTACATTTGTACCCATAGCTGGTGTAAGAACAATGCCACTGGCTCCTTTTAATTTGATTACTGGACTATTTTTAACAGTATCAACAATATTATAATATACTGAATTATAATCACCACCTATTTGTATAGAAGCATAAGTATTATAAACATAGTTTTTATAAAATTTATTATATGAACATCCACCGGGTCTACCTTTAGTTTCAAAAGATCTACCAAATAATATATCACCCGCGGTCATAGTATTGGCATAAACCTCATTAAATGATACCTCAGTATTAGTAGCCACTTGCCATAAGCTTATTCCTGTGTGACCCCAATTTTTTACTTCATTTCCATATATTTTCCAATGATTAACATTATTTCTCATGTGAATACCATCTTCCGTATTACTTTTTTCATAATAGTAAGTTAAATTGTAGTTAGAATCGACAATACTTCCTTTTATTACTCCATAATCTGATTTATTATTACTATTTTCTTTATTCCAATTCCACATACCTACAATAGTAATACCCATATATGCTCCATTACCAATTTTACAATCTTTAATTGTTATATAATCAGCGTTATTGATCTCTATATTTTCAAATTCAACACCATTTAAACTAATATAATCTTGATTATTTAGTAACATAGATACTGATTCAGTAGCACTACTTTCTTTGATACTAGTGTATTCTATAGCTGGATTCTTCGGAGCATAAACATATAATTTAGAAGTAGTATCATCAAAGAACCAGCGATAGGTAGCATCCATATCTTTTAATACCTCAGCCTTGACATATTCTTTTTCTGATAACCAAACTCTTCTGGCTATTTTCCAAGGACCATAATATATTGACCAAATATTATTTCCTTCATTAGTCCAATTAGCTTCTTTAAGAGCATTAGGCACCTCACCAATACCACTAATTAATGGTCTATCGCCTTCACCATAAGCACCAATAGTGATCGGTTTATCTTTTATACCAGAACTCTCAATTGCTAATTTACCATAATACTTTGTCCCTTTTTCAAATAAAATAAAATCACCTGGTTGAAATTTATAACTATTAACTTTACTTAAACTTTTCCAAGGATATTTAGAAGATAATCCGCTATTAGAATCTTTACCATTGATAGAACTAATATAAAATACTCGTGCTGGTCGTATGCTTTCTATTTCAGATAGGTTACTTTCACCAACATTATTTACTGCTGTAACAGCAAAATAAAGGGTTTTATTCTCTTCAAAGTTAGAATAAAGATATGGTTTTGAAATATTATCAATCTTTATTGAATTAGTTTTTGTTATGTGAGGAGTAGTTGCTATATAAAGATTGTAATTATTAACTGCTGGAGTATTGGGTTCATCATTCCATGTTATTCTAATTTTATTTCCTTCAAAGGCCGCTATAACAGCAACAGGGGGAAGTGGTACTTTAGGAGCTAGTAACGTATAGCTTAATTTAGTAACCGATGTACCTATTAGATCAATTATATATTTTTTATTTTTATTAATATTAGTCTTAACCACTAATGATGCACTAGTTGTTCCGATTGTTATAGGTTTATAATTAATAGTTAAAGTAATACTTTTACCTCTTTTTATTACTTTATCTTTAACATTTTTCATAATAAAATTAGCTGATGATTTACCACTTATAAATATATCTTCTATCTTGACTGTCTTCCATCCTGTATTTTTGATAGCGATATTTATTTTCTTACTCTCTTTATTTATCTGTGTCACATCAAAATTAATAACTTTTTCCCCATTATTAATAACAACTTTAGCATCTAATTTTATATAATTACTTACTATTAATATTAATAATATAAATATAAATGCCAATACTAATATAACCCTTTTCTTAAAAAATTTAACCATATTCTACTCCCTACTATTATATTTATTTTATTATATCAAAAATAGAGTATTAAAAATACTCTATTTACTTTCCCATCTACTATATATACCACAAGGTAATATTAATTTTGAATTTGACATAGGAATTCCTAATTCACCTGAAGTAATAATACCTTCATATCTATTATTTACATATAGTTCTAATAAATTAGCTATTAAATATGGAGATAGTCCTTTAGTATAAGAATTAACAATAAAGAATAATGGTTTATCTGATAATAGTTTACTACTTAAGTCAATAAGATTAGTTAAATCTTTTTCAATACTCCATACTTCTCCACTAGCTCCTCTACCAAAAGAAGGTGGATCCATAACAATAGCATCATATTTACTTTCTCTTCTTATTTCTCTTTTAACAAATTTAATTACATCATCTTGAATAAAACGAACAGGATTATTTTCTAAACCAGATAGTTTTAAATTTTCTTTCGCCCAATTATTCATCCCTTTAGATGAATCGACATGACATACGGTAGCTCCAGCATAACTACATGCAACAGTAGCTCCTCCAGTATAAGCAAATAAGTTTAATACTTTTATTGGTCTATTAGCTTTAGTTATTTTATCGATCATAAAATCCCAATTAACGGCTTGTTCAGGAAAAAGTCCAGTATGTTTAAATCCCATTGGTTTAACATTAAATTTTAAATTCTTATAAGATATTACCCAACTATTTGGTACTGCTTTTAAATATTCCCAAGATCCTCCTCCTGAGGGGCTTCGATGATAATGAGCATGGATATTATGCCAAAGGTCACTAAAACCCTTATTAGGCCATATAACCTGTGGATCAGGTCTAACTAAGATAATATCTTTCCATCTTTCTAATTTTTCACCATTAGCCATATCTAATATTTCATAATCTTGCCATTCATTTGCTAATTTCATGTATTCACCTTCTTATTATTTTGTTCTTGATAATATTCAACTTTCTTACGATCATAGTATGCTATCTTACCTGCTGGTAAGATTAACATTCTTTCTATTCCTATTTTATCAACAAATTCTAAATTATGGGATACTACTAACATTGTTCCTTGATAATTTTTAAATGTTTCGCCCATAATAACTTGTGTTTGTGGATCTAAATGGTTAGTAGGTTCATCTAATAATAATAAATTAGCTCCACTCATGGCTATTTTAGCTAAAGCTACCCTACTTCTTTCACCTGGCGATAATATTTGTACTTTTTTATAAATATCATTATTGGAAAATAAGAAATTACCTAAAATAGCTCTTATTTGTTTTTCAGTAAATCTATCATTTTTAACATTATCATAGATCGATAAATTATTATCTAAACCTTCATGTTCTTGAGCATAATACGCTATATCTACTTTAGGACTATAGATTACTTCGCCAGACTTGGGAGTAAGAAGACGCATAATAATCTTAAATAAAGTTGATTTACCGACACCATTTAAACCTAATACTAAAAACTTTTCATTCTTAAATATCTCAAAAGATAGATTATTGATAATGATATCACTAGTTGGATATTTAAAGATAATATTTTTTAAGGTTAAGGGGATATTAGAGCCTTCCTTTTCAGGTTGTAATTTTACTTTAACTTGTTTTAAGGTTTTAGGAAATTCTATTTTATTTTGTAATAATTTTTGTAGCATCTTTTCGCGACTCTCAGCTATTCTTTTTCTTTTACCTGAGGAATTAGAATATAAATTAATAAAATCTCTTAATCTTTTTTCTTCTTTGGCTTGTTTTGAAATCATATTGGCAAGAGTCTTTTGTTCTTCTTGTTTTAATTTAATAAAATAATCATAGTTACCATTATAAGTATATATTTTATGAGTTATTTTATCAATATACATCCTCTTATTGATAATTTGATTTAAGAAATCTGTATCGTGAGATATAACCAAAATCATTCCTTTATAATGTTTTAAATAATCAATTATATAATCTTTACTAGCTTTATCTAAGTGGTTAGTTGGTTCATCTAATAATAAGATGTCAGGATTAGAATATAGTAGTCTAGCAAACGCTATTTTAGATTTCTGACCACCACTTAAATTTTTTAATTTTAAATCTAATAGATTGTAATCGATATCCATACCCATTAATAATTCAAATAAAATATTTTCAACCTTATATCCACCTAGATGTTCAAATTGATCTTGCAAACGACCTATCTTAGTTAATATTTTCTTCTGTTCTTTACCGTTTACTTTCGCTACTTCTTCATATAACTTTTCTAATTCTTTTAATATTTCTTTGATGGGTCTACCTGATAATAAAAAATCTAATACCGTCATATCTTGTTTTGTTTTAGAATCATCGATAACTTGTGGTAACCATCCTAAAGAACTATGCTTAGGTATATTTACTTGACCTTGATCTGGTATAATCTCGCCCATTATTATTTTAAATAAAGTTGTTTTACCAGCGCCATTTACTCCTACTATTCCTACTTTATCGTTAGGATCTATCGAAAAACTAACATCATCAAAAATTTGTTGCACGTTAAAGGCTAGTGATAAATTATTCACAAACATATATATCCCTGCCTTCCTAACAGTTATTATACTATAAAAAAACAAACTTGCGTTTGTTTTTATACTTTTATTATGGTACCATTTTCACATCTATTACCCCAAGCATCTATTAATTTTTGATCTTTATAGACACACATTATTTCACAATTATTAGGGCATTTATGGCACTCTATCCCTCTTGTTTCAAACTTGATATTGATAATATCAAATTTAAAATCTTTAACTAAATGCGAATCCTTGGCTAAAATAGCTACTCCTAAAGCTCCCATAAGATGTCCTTTATTATCGACATATATTTTTTCACCCACTATGTCTTCAAAAGCTTTAATAACGCCAATATTTTTACTTACTCCACCTTGAAAAACAATAGGTGGTTTTATATTCTTACCTTTACCGACATTATTTAAATAATTCATTACGACGGCTCGACATAAACCCGCAACAATATCTTCTTTATTATGTCCCATCTGCATTTTATGAACTAAATCTGATTCGGCAAAGACTGTACAACGAGCAGCAATCTTAGTAGGATTAGTAGCTTGTAAAGCATACTTACCAAAATCTTCTACTGCTATTCCTAATCTTCTCGCTTGTGATGATAAGAAAGATCCTGTACCAGCAGCACATAAAGTATTCATTGCATAGTCAATAATAATACCATCATCAATAAGAATTATTTTTGAATCTTGACCTCCTATTTCAAAAATAGTTTTAACGTCAGGAAATAACGATAAGGTTCCAATTGCATGAGCTGTTATTTCGTTTTTTATTACTTGGGCTTCTAGTACTGTACCAATTAACTTTCTAGCTGAACCAGTAGTACCTACTGATACTACTTTAATATTATTTATCTGCTCTTTTAATGACCTAATTAAATTACGTACTGCTAATATTGGATTACCTTCAGTCCATAAATATTCTTCAGCTAGAATATTATTATTATCATCAATAATAACCCCCTTAGTTGATATAGAACCAACATCAACCCCTAAATAAGCTCTTTTCATATTTCTCCCTTCTCATCTTTAACATGTCATAGAAAGCTTCTAATCGAGTTATGACACCTCCCTCAGCAGTCTGTGAATCAAAACTAAAATATAGAATAGGAATATTATAATCCTTACTTAAATTTTGTAACATGGGCATAGCATTTACTTCGGGGGTACACGCAAAAGGTTTAGAATGAATAATACCATCGTAGCCTTCTTTTACAAAAGTCATCGATTTCGCAATACTATCAGTACCATCCGCTCCAATATGATATTTTAAATATTTATTAGCTCTTCTTAATATTTTTTTAAATTTACGCGGTTTAGTAAATAATAAATAAGTAATGGTGGTTATCCTAGTAACCTCTACCCCTTTCTTGGCTAATTCTTTTTCAATATTACAACTACTAAATTGTTCCATCTCCGTATATAGTTCACCAATAATACCCACCTTCATACAATTCTTAGGTTTATCAATAGGTATACCTTTAAATAATTTCTTATACTTATGATATATTTTAGTTAATTGTTTATTATATTTAACTGTTTCTAATTCTTTTAAAAAAGCTTTATGTAGCTCTTCAAATTCCCCCTCCTTTATTTCAAATCCCATATTCTTACGCATATAATCTTCAATATATTCAATCATCTTAAACATCCGATAAGTAATATAGAAATAATACGCTAATCGAATAATAGACAGTTTAGGATTTAATTTTTTAAATTGATGATAAATAGATAATGGCGTAATTTTATTGGGAGGTACAATATTAGCAAACTCAAATTCATAACCTAGATCTCTTAATATTTGTTCTTGAACTTCAGCATAATAACTAAAGCGACATCCTCCTACAGCTTGTGCTAATACATTAGCACCATTATCTAAAGCTTCAATAAAGTTACCTAAATTATATTTAAAAGGTACACATACAAAATCTGGACTATATTTAGAACCTAATTCTAAAGTTTTCTTAGTAATGGGTGGTGCTTTCATGACTTTCATATCAAAGACATTAGTCGCTAAAAAAGCAATTGGTACATGATAACTTCCCATATGGGGAAAACTTAATATTTTTTTCTTATTCATATATCATATTCCTTTTCTTTTTAGCATTTATAATATCAATAAAGCTTTCAATTCTCGTCTGTAATCCTACTTCACTCTGTAATTCATCTAAGACAATATTTAAAATAGGTAGATCTTTTATTTTTCTAATACATAATTCATTAACTAACGAATCAGGTCCACAAGGAAAAGTTGAAATAAAAATAATACCATCTATTTTATCTCTATAATAATCAATAGCTCCAATTAAATGTTTACTATAGGTCCACTGTAAAGTACTAGTTATTAATTTAGATCTTATAATACATTCTTCTTCAGGAGCTAGATCAGCATATATAGGTAAGATATCTAATTCTTTTAAATATTTAATAATGGGAAAACCAGTTAATTTATCATAACTATTATAAGGGTGTGATACTATTAACATTTTTAATTTATTATTATTAATTAATTGGTGTTGTTCTAAATAATTTTTAACTATCTTGTCACGATATTTTTTTCTAGCTTTTATGTAAGCTATCACTATTTTAAAAATATTTTTCTTTAACTTTAAACCCATCTTAATAAAGCCTTTAAATTCAGTTCGTCTTTTTAAAACATCAACATCATAATTAATTATCTTAATCTCTTTAAAAGTATTCTTTACTATATCGTACATAGCATTAAACTTAGTACATACAGTTTCTTTAAATCCAAAATTACAAAATCTTGGTACCAATATATAATCTACTTTACCTATTAAAGAATAAATATGTCCCATATATATTTTAGATGATAAACAACTTTCATCAATCGAATATTCTATTCCCTTTTTTAATATTTCTTTATTAGATTCAGGGCTTAAAATAATTTCACAATCTAACTCTTTAAAAAAAGTTATCCATAAATCTTTATATTTATAATATAGAAATGCTCTAGGTATCCCAATTTTAATTTTCATATACACCTCTTAATCTATACCATTATATTTTTTTAACATTTAAATTATTCGACATAAAAAAGATACTCTATATGAGTATCTTTTTTTGTCAACCTTTGTCATTTAATTTACATTTGTGTAAATTATCTTGTTTTCTTTTGATTAATAGCTATTTGCTCTAATAAATTTTTAACACATGTTACTGTTGCAACAAAATTAGGATCTTTAAATTGATATTCTTTTGCCTCTGCTTCCCATATTGATTGATTTTTTACCATAAAATCTTCATCTAATATCTCTGGTTCAATATTAATTTGTTCCTTTTCATTAAAAAGGGCCGCATATCTTATTACTTCATCCATATCTAAGTTTGAGTGTTTAACCATATCATCTATGTCATAAAAATCCTTAAATCTTTTAAACTTTTTACCATTCTTATATAATTGTAATCGTATACATACACTCATTAATTTCCTAGCCATGTGTTCTTCTAAACTAATAACATTAACTTCTACAGGTTTATCTTGACTAAATAGAACTGGCAATTGTCTTCTATTTAAAGAATAATAAGGTTCTGCTTTAATATCTAAACCAATTGCATGTTGCATATGTTCAAAATTACACAATATCCTTAAACACGCTGTATCGTTTGTTGTAATAAATATCTCTTTTAATGAAAAAGATATAGGATCACGTTTGCTATCATCAATAGCTAACCTAATAAGATCAAGCCCTTCTTCTACGGTTTTACTACAAGCATCTATATCAGTGAGAGGTCTAGTTACACCCGTATAGGCAAACTGAGCAAACGAACCAGCTAAAACAAAATAATCAGGGGTTGTTTTATATAGTCGTTCTAAAAACTGTCTACAAAAATAATATGTATAACCCGAAATGCTATTAATCTTTAAAGCCTTTGTTTCTTGTCGCATATAGCCTTTTAATTGACTAACATGTTTTATTTCCATACTACCAACTTCCTATTATTATCCGAACATTAACCATCCTGGTTTAAATAATAATAATATTCCTATCAATAACATCAATATACCACCTATCAAGTGTGAATATTTAACGTACTTAGTAGATATACCTGTTAGTTGTAATGTTATCATAGCAATAATAAATATAACAATATCATCTAACATAAAGAACAATATATATAATAATAAATACCAATAATATCCTAATCCTGAGATATTATTTAATGCTAATATTTGAGTATATACTACCGGTAATCCTGCCGAACATAATAGTTCAATAAAATTAACTGATATAGCTAATAAAATTATACCTATAATAGCTAGTAAGAAGCTCTTCTCATGAGTAAATTTAGTTATCTTATCAAAGATCTTATCGCGTTTTTTATCATCCACGACCTTACAACCATCATCTTTGGTATTACAATAAGCTCTAAGATTAACCCCTCCACCTATTAATGCTACTGAAGCTATTAATATTCTAATCCATAGTAAAGCCCCTATATATAGCATTATATTTAACCAAGCACCCATAAATAATAGATACATTAATGCTGAGGTAAGAATAAAAGTTAAACCTAAAAGCCACATCTTTTTACGATCATGCATACCTATTAAAGTACTAATTAAAAATAATAGTACCCACATAGCACATGGATTAAAGCCATCTAATAAACCAAAAATAATGGTTATTATTGGTAACGACATATCATTTAAATTTACTTTTCCTATAAAAGGGACGCTTACTATACTATAATCTTTATCAGTATCACAGTATTTATTTTCATTCTTATCCTCACTATTAACTTTGCCTAACATTTCACCAACTAAATCATGACATCCATTTTCAATATAATATTCGATTGTCTGTTCAAATTGAGGTGGTGATTGGTCAAGGGAAAAACCACTAAAGGTATTATTACCTATAACAGTAAAAGGAACTCCTTCTATTTTGGCATTTAATAATTTAGCTACATTTTTTAATAATTGTTGATTATCTTGATTGTACCAAACTTCATACTCATATATATTTAGTCCTGGATATTTATCTTTTAATTGTTCTAAATATACTTTTTCATCTTTACAATGAGGGCATCCATTACCCCAAAATAAATATAGATTAACTTTATTTTTAGCTTCTACTGTTGGCATCAATATATAAATAAATAATATACACAATAATATTCTTGTCAAATGTTTAAACATTACTATCCCTCGCCGCTCTAATTATTAATCTTTATGTTCGTTTATTATTTTTTTAAATACCTCAATTGATTTTTCACCCATCATGCGAGTAATCTCTTTATTATCTTTATCAACAAAGATAAAAGTAGGCAAGGTATCTTTTACATTCCATCTTTTAACTTCATCACGATTACTATCATAATCATAATAGATAACTTCAATATCAGGTACTTCTTGTTCTAATTCTTTAATTCTTGGTCTCATTATTAAGCAACTAGCACACCATGTAGCTCCAAAGCATAATAATTTCATTATATTCCCTCCAAATATATATTTCATTATATCATAAAATAAAAACAATAGTCTATCGACTATTGTTTATCAACTATAGTTATTGTTTGATCTTCTTCAATAATAATAGTTTGATCATCTCTCGTATAAAATAACCTTTTAGCATATTCTCTTATAGCTAATATTTGTAATATAGCAGTAATTCCTATTAGAGGTGCTATAGCTATTTCCCATGTTGGATAAAGATAAGAAATTAACCCAATAGCTACTGTTGGAAATAATACTCCAGTCTTTATTTTACCTATAATTTCAATATCTATTTTACGACTACTTCTATAAGTAACTAATGCTATAGCCATAATAAAGGCTTCCATCAATAATGGTATAAATAAAATAGGATTAATTTTGATAGCAATAAGAATTAAGATCCCGATACTTAAGAATTTATCAGCTAGTGGATCAATTATTTTACCATACATGGAAATAGTATTCCATTTTCTAGCTAAATAACCATCTAAAGCATCACTTAAAGCAGCTATTATAAAAATAACAATCGATAATTTAATATACCCTTGTAAGAATATAAAGGGAATACTTAGTGCTAATAATAATCTAATCGTTGTGATAATATTAGGTATTACTTTCTTGATATTATCTAACATAAATATTCCTCCCATTCTAATAATATTCTATAACCCATATATATATTTGTCAATTTAATTATTTATTACTTAATATTGAATATTATTATGATATAATACATTTATAAGATATATTTATAATAGAAGAGGTAAAATATGAATATATGGAATAGACATAGAAGTTCTGAAGAAATATTGAAAAGAATTGGTGAAAAGAATCGACTTCAAAGGGGCTTTACTCTTATACTAGGTTTAATATTAATTGCTATATCTTTTAACTTATTCCTATTACCTAGTGAAATCGTATATGGAGGAGTATCTGGTTTATCTATTATCATTAGGAGATTATTTGGTACTGACCCTGCTACTTTTATTTTCTGGTCATCGATGTTCTTATTAGCATGTAGTGCTATATTATTAGGTAAAAAGAAGACGCTTAACTCCGTATTGGGTTCCATTTTATTCCCAGTATTTGTTAAGTTAACTGAAAATATTGGCAGTTATATTACTTTACAGCAAAATGATTTATTATTGATGGCTGTCTTTGGATCATTAATTAATGGTTTAGGGGCTGGATTGATATTTAAAGGTGGTTTTACTACTGGTGGTACTGATATTTTAAACCAAATAGTTCATAAATATTTAAAAGTATCAATTGGTCAAGCTATGCTCATGACTGATGGTTTAATTGTATTGGGCAGTGGTCTAGTTTTAGGACCAGAAATAGTAATGTATGGTATTATTGCTCTATATATAATTAGTATTATGACCGATAAAGTAATATTAGGTATATCAAGTAGTAAAGCTTTCTATATTATTACATCTAAAGAAGAAGAGGTCCAAGCCTTTATCTTAGAGAATTTATCGCGAGGTATTACCGTTTTAGATGCTCATGGTGGTTATAGTGGTAAACAAGTAAAAGTATTAATGTGTATTATTCCAACAAAAGATTACTTTAAATTAAAAGAGGGTATTGCTGAAATTGATGAAGAAGCCTTCTTTGTAGTAACAGATGCTTATGAAGTACATACAGCCGCATAAAAAAAGAAGATTAATCTTCTTTTTTTTATCTAATTAATTCAGATTTATATTCTTTTTCTCTAAAATTAATAGCTTTTATTATCTCTTCATTGGTATAATCTTTATCAATTGGCACCACTATTAATTTATCATCTTCATCATCTAATCGTTTAATAATCGCAATACATTTACCTTTATATTCTTTTATCGGTTTATCTATTCCTAATATATAGGCATCGATAGCTTCACCATCACGACCTATAGTATTAGGTATATATCCATAATTAACTAGGTATTTAAACCCTTTATCTGGATGGATACTATCAATTGGTCTTTCAATTATAACATTTACCATCTTATTTAAATAATCTTCAGTCTTCATTGCTGCCTCCAATTATATTGATATTATAGCACAAAAAAAGAATATATTTTATATTCTTTTTTAATTTAATACTAAGGTTTTAGGTTTTACTTCTTCACTTAATTTTTGTTCTATTTCTCTTTTGACTCTTCTATTTGCTACTTCATCATTAAAACCAGTTGGATAACGTTTTTGCAACTTGATAACGTTTTGCGTTAAAACTTCTTGTAAAGATACCCCTAAATGACGATGAGAAAATCGGGTTAATGTTATTAATAATGCTCCTGCTCTTTTTATTACTTCTTCTCTACTACCATCAGTATTTCGTAGTAGATATGACATATCATCAATTTCTTTCCACTTAGTTTTAGGGTCAAATGCTTGATCTTGAT
Organism: Bacilli bacterium; assembly: GCA_046704245.1. Lineage (GTDB taxonomy): Bacteria > Bacillota_I > Bacilli_A > RF39 > UBA660 > UBA660. Next base: position 21,677 of record JBJKSD010000019.1, on the reverse strand, counting down.
CTTCAATATACTTATCAAAGTCTACTATCTTGTTTTTACCTCTATTATAATCTTTTATACAAATAGGATCTGGTTGTTTAGCACAATGTTTAACTAAATCATTATCACATAATAAATATGGGCCTTGTGGTGGTTTATTTAGTATATTATCGACAATTTCATCTAACGTTAAATTATACTGTGAACATAATGGTGCTGCTATATACCATATTATATCTCCAACTTTAGTAGCCATCTTATCGCGTAGTAAAGCTTTATATTCTGCTGTTAAACTATGCGTATATTCTCTTTTTAGATCATCTATTAAAGCTCCCGTTTCCCCGCTTAATCCCATCTCAGCATTAATAATCATTTCTTCATTATTAAAATTATTCATCGATCTTTTGGCATTAGTTTGATACCATTCAAAAGTTTTTAACCGATCTGGATTAAAACAATAGATTATTTTTTGCCCCAAACATCCACCTTTACAAATAGTAAAACCATTACATTTCTTACATTGTTCACTGACATATACTTTAACATTTCTTACTTTTTTAAAATATAAAGAATTATAGATATCTATTAGACTTTTTTCATAGATATTACCACCCAAACCAACAGCTTCAAAATATTTCATTGCATCACATGGATAAGCTTCGCCATTAAAACCAATTATCATTGTTTCATCAGCAGCTGTACATTCAGAATGAGATATACATAATGGATTATGAGGTGATCCAATTTTAATATGATTATCGCCATATTTTTCTCTTAATTGAATAATTTTATTTCTAAAGTTATACCATTGTTTTTTATTTAATATTAAGTCCATTGTTCCTCTACCATGAGGTACAAATCTTAAAAAACCTATCTTACCTTTAAATTTACTATTAGTAGATAATTCATCGTATATATGGCATACATCATCTATTTTAGTAAGTGTTTCAGCAGTAATAACATGATGAAAACTTAATTTAAAATCAACCCTAGATTGTAACTTTTCCATAAAAGATACTATAGAATATATAGAAATTGTATCTTCTACTGCTAAATCATCAGCTGTAGTAGAATAAATAATTTCACTAAGACCATTATTTACTAATTGTTCTAATAACTCTAGATTACTATCAGTACGATAACACATCGTATATAATTTAGTTTCAATTCCTTTATTAGTTGCATACTTAATAGCATCAATTAAATAAGGCCATAAAGTAGCTTCACCACCTGTAAAAGCTATACTTTCTACTCCCATTTGACTAGCTTCATCAATAATTCGATAAACTAAAACACATGATAAACTTTGATAATTATCACGTTTATATGTAGCATTACTAGAACAATGTTTACAAAAGCGATCACATAAATCAGTTACTTCTATCTTAATCTCTTTTAACATAAAAACCTCTTCATCAACTTTTTCCATTTATAATAGCACACCAGTGAAGGGTTTACAATATAATTAAAATAAAAAGAAAACACATTTTTAAAAAGTTTTCTTTTTCTGTTTACTAACCTCTTCAACTTTAGATATACAATAACCCCTAAAATATAATTCATTACCTTGTTCATAATTATCTGTTTCATATAATACATCAGCATAATGAAATTTAACTTTTAAACCAACTTTTTCTTTTTCTTCTTGCCATATTTTATAAACTAATTCTGATTCAATACTATTATTTATAATAGTAAAACCAAATTGGTCTCCCATATTAAATGGCTCCATGAAATAACTAATCATTTGACCAGAAGAAGGTATATCATCAAATGAAAAAAAATTATCATTAGTATGTAGAATTTTTCTATTTAATTGTTCTTCTAAACATTTTAATCTATTATAAACATTTAATATTGCTTTAATAGTTAATAGTTGAATATATTTTCTATTAACACCTATTCTTTTACTATTTACCATGTCAAAAGAAAACATACGATATTTTCCTTTTTGTTGAGCTTTCTCATATAAATCATCATATTCTCTATATGACATATTATCACCCTTTCCATTTCAAAAAAACTGTCTTTCATTAGAAAAACAGTATTTTTAAATTAATGGAGCGGATGAAGGGAATCGAACCCTCGCAGTCAGCTTGGAAGGCTGAGGTTCTACCACTAAACTACATCCGCATTAAAAAGTAGGCATTTTTAATTATACCTAATTTTATAATATTGTCAATATTACTTATCTATTTTATTTAGAACCTTTAATACTTTTATATACCTTCTGATAAGCTTTTTCTACTTCACCCAAATTCTAGTAAAATCGATCTTTATCCATACTATCCTCCTATTATAATTCTATTTTTATTTTACGATAAGTTTTTTTATATTGCGCATATTTTACTCGACACTCATCAAACATCTTTTTAGATGCCTTGGTATTATCACTATCAGCATATTTATCAGATAAATATATCACTTCTTTTATTCCTGATTGAATAATAGCTTTGGCACATTCATTACATGGAAATAAAGCCACATATATTCTAGAACCTTTTAGTGTTGATCCAGTATAATTTAAAATAGCATTTAATTCAGCATGAACAACATAAGGATATTTAGTATCTAAAAATTCCCCTTCTCTAGCCCAACTCATTTTATCATCACTATATCCAATTGGAGCCCCATTATAACCAATAGATAATATTTTATTATCTTCGCTTACTATACATGCTCCTACTTGTGTTGATGGATCTTTACTTCTTTCAGCAGATAATAAAGCTATACCCATAAAGTATTCATCCCAACTAATATAATCTTGTCTCTTTTTCATATAATCACTTCCTACATATTTAATTATTATATAGTTTTAATAAATTTTTAGCAATAAAAAGGGCAATTATTCTTGCCCTTTTTTATACATTAGTAAAATATTATATATTGATAGTAAGAAATATAAACTACCTATCAATAAAGCATTGTTAGAAAAATATATTTCATCAAATCGAATATTGCCTTCATATCTCATCATTAGAAATGAATCAAAGAAAGCGCGCATGACTATGACGAAAATACTTAACATGGCTAGTGAAAATATTTTATTATACATTCTATTATATTTTACTTTAGCTTGTTTCTTAACATTATTAATAATTACTAGTGCTACTAATAATAAGACAATAAGCATAATAGCAAAATTAGCATAGAGAATCCAAATATCAACAAATAGTAATAGATATAATACTGGTAATGTTACTATACAAAATAATATATTACGTATTAAATATAATTTTTTATTCATTATTACCACCACCGATTTCATCTAATAACCAATCTGATAATTCTTCTATAACATCTGCTTCTCTACTACTTGCATAGAGCATTTGCCAGTAATTAGATGCTAATGGATCTGTACCAGGAGCATAATTAGGATAACTATATAAATGTAAATAGTAGTGGCTATTTTCAATCAAATATTCCCAAGTATCTGGACCCGCAAATAAATATAAATAAGTGAACTTTTGAATATATGGAGCTATTTTAGTAAACTGCGCTCTATCTAAACTAGTATAATCTTTACTATCATTTAGGTCATAAAACCAACGCATTTCTTCACTACATTCATTAGCAATATAATTATTATACATTCTAGCAATATCCTTAATATTTACTCTTTTTGTACCTGTATAATCTAAGAAAGTCATAGCTTTTAATTTAACTAAACAGTTATTAAGATTAGCGTATACATCATTTAAAAATCCTTTAGTTAATTTACCATTATAATTAGTTAGATCAAATTTATCTAAATTATTATCAATATCATCTAATGTTTCTTTGTATATTTTATTATTATCACTAAAAACTACTTCTTTAGAATATCTAACCTGAAAATAATGAATTAGATTGACTATAATAATAAATGAACAAATAGCAATTATAATGGCATTTAATCCCTTTATAATTTTTTCCATATACATCTCCTTATTATAAGATTATAATAATTTAATATTAATGTCAATTGATTTAATAGGGATATAAATTAATTTGTCAAATGTTATTTTGTTTTAACGTATGGGGTTTTATACCAGTCAGCAAATTGTTGAAAAACGGATATACTATCAGAATTAGCTTGTGTTCTTTCACCGTTAGACATTTCACATAAAGTCTTATCACAATTATTAGGAATAAAAATATGCCATAATTCTGACCATTTATACTCTGAATTACCCTGTCTAATTTCAGTAGCTAATTGGCCGTGATTCTCATTATAAAAACATTTAATTTCTTTTCCATCGTAATACGCTAAACATTGAGCAAAATAACAATCTCTATCTTCTATACCAACCATTAATTTTAAGATGCCCTTAAGCCCTATAGTCTTTAAAATAAAATTCACATTAGCTCTAGGAAAATTATTTATAGCCTTAATATAAAAACCAGCATCTACTGCTATACATGGTTGTTGTACCAAATCATAAGCTTGTTTTACTTTTGATATTGCTATTTCTTCTATATCATCACTTCTAGGTTCAATTAATTCATAATTATAAGGTATTAAGCTAATGTCTTTAAAATATTTTTGCGCCGATTTAACCTTCCCTTCATTACTGGTAACAAATACTATTTCTTTCATATTACATTCCTCTCTAATAAAAACTCTTTAAGTATTATGATAATACTTAAAGAGGTAATATATCGTCACTATTCTAATATTTCTGATCAAGAAGTTTATAATCAATTATTCTAGCTAATCTAAAATGTCTCATATCGCTTCTCAATTCACAATATGTTGCGACATACCATGAATCATTATATAGATATATATTACTAGGATGAATAATTCTTTCTATAGTAATACCATCAGCTGATAAAAAGTTAATCAATACTTTTCGTTTTTCTTTAATGGCTTTAGATAACACATTATATTTTTCTTTTTCATCATCATTAATTACCATATTATTACTTTTTTTCTTCGTACCTTGATATAGACCTTGGACTTTATCAATCAAAGCATTATATTCTAATTGTAAACGTTTATCTAGTCTATCTTTAACTAAATTATTTATATTTTTAAGTAGATCAATATCATATTTACTAAAATTTCTTGGTGGTAATAATGAACTATTATTTAATACATACCCTCCATAAGGCCCTCTAATAGTATCAATATAAATACCAGCTATCTCTAATTCTTCTTTATAAACACGTATCATTCTATTAGTTACTTCTAAACGTTCACTTAATTCTTTAATGCTATATTTCTGACCATTACTTAATAACTCTAGCATAGTTAATATATTAGAAAATTTCCCCATAAAACCACCTAAAGCTTATTTTATCATAATATGATAACAATTTACTATTAGATTTAATTATGTTATATTATTATTGAAAGGAAGGGAGAAGTTGAGAAAGTTTTTTATATTTTTATTATTCTTAACTATATTTTGTTTTTACAATCCAAAGATCTATGCTTCGGGGCCTGGGGGTTATAAAGTAACGGGGCCAACATTAATTAAAAAGGGAGAAACTGTTGAATTTGATATCTATTTAGAACCAGGTATAGGCCTTTTTTATATGAGTTATGAAGAACAAGAAGAAATAGAATTCCCATATGATAGATTAAAACTAGAATATGTTTCTAGCTCATCATCATATGATATTACTTATGATGATGATGATTTTCTTCTTACTATTCCTAAAGCAGCCTGGGGACCATTTACAAAAAGCACTACCATTGTAACCTTAAAATTTAAAGTGCTCTCTGATGCCGAATTAGGTTATACCTATTTATTTGGTACTGATTATTATGAGGGAGGCTCTAACTTAGATCCAATTTATAAAAACATTTTTCAAACAAGAATTGTAAATAAAAGCTATACCGCAGCAGATGATTGTCCTGCCTGTAAAGAATGCCCTAAGTGTGAAGAAAAAGAATGTGATTGTACAGACAAAAATACAACCTGTGATACTTTAGATGAAGAAGATAATAATACTATAAATCCATATATTATTAGTGGATTAGTTGTATCAGTAATAGCAAACATTATACTAACAATATTCTTAATTAAATACAGACAAGAAAAACACAGTTATTAATAACTGTGTTTTATTTTTATATGGAGCAAATGACGGGAATCGAACCCGCGTCTTCACCTTGGCAAGGTGACATTCTACCATTGAACCACATCTGCACTCAACCCATTATATCAAAAATATATATAATGGGCAATATCTTTTATTCTTTATTTAAATAATTCCAAAGATTGAATATTATTAATGCTATACTAGCTCCTAATATCCATCCACCAATAATATCAGTAGCATAATGAACTCCTAAATATATTCTACTAATACCTATTAAAATAGTTAATAAAATACTTAACATTATTAATATTATTTTTATTTTTTTATTCTTTATATATTTTAATATCAATAATATTAATAAAATATATAATGTTGCATTACTCATAGCATGTCCACTTGGGAAACTATAATCAGTTTCATTAACTAAACGTAATATATTAGGTCTTTCTCTGCCAAATATATCTTTAAATATTAAGTTTAATTCACTTGAGGTAATCATAGCTATTGAAAGAGGAAAACCCCACCTATATCTAGTTTTATATATAAGTAACAATATTACACAAAAAATAGTAATAGGTAAAGCACTTCCTATATCACTAATAAAAATAGCTATTTTAGTATCTATTGGTGATAATAATAAAATAACTTTCTGATAGATATAACTATCAAAATTAGCACTAATTCTAGTAATAGTACTTAACCAAATTAATATAAAAATACTTAATAATATTATAATTAACCATGCTAATTTTTTCATCTTATCACCTATTATCATAATAGCACTGGATAAAAAAATTAACAACTATTTTAAGTTGTTATATTTCAAAATTTCTCTATTCTTCTTGCAAGAATTAAAGGATTTTTACTCTTATCAAATTTTCTATTTTGAATAGTAATCTCCACTGATTTTTTATCTTCCGCTAATTCATACCTTAAATATTTAAAAGTATCTTCTTCAACGTCTCTATCTTGGGATTGCTTTTGCATAATTTGTTCGGTCATGGTATAAGGTAATTCTGCTATATCTTTCAATTCAAATGATTTTCCATCTTCTCGAAACAATAAAAAGCGTTGAATATTATTCTGATTATCTTCTGTTTGCATGCATATATAACCATATTTTTTAACACATTTAATCTCACTTATTGATGCATTCCCCATATAAACCTCTATAATTTTATTATACTATAAATTATTTGGGTTTACTAGATAGGCTACTACTTGAAGATTGTTTGCCATTTACTCCATATAGGTGATCGTTTAAACTATTCTCTAATTGCTCTACCTTCTCTTGCAATTTTTTTATATCTTGTTCCATCTTCTTTCTTTTCTTTTCAGTTTGAATGTTTTCTAATAATTCTTTTTGATCACCTACGGTTGCTAAAACTTGTGAGATTAAGTCAAAAAATTCACTTAAAGTGTTTAATTGATCAGCATCTAAATCATCTATTAATAAATATCCAATAGTATTTGATAAAACTGTCCATTCTATTGGTGATATATTACTAAATAATTTTTTTTCATTTTCATCCATATATTAAACCTTTTCTTATTAATATATGAAAAAGATATATAGATGCTCAAAAGAAAAACTGCTTATTAAGCAGTTTTTTATATTTTGAAAGAAAAAAAACGACTCACTAATTTTTTTTAAAAATATATAATATTATTTTGCTTTTCTATTTAAAATTCTAATCGCTTTTTTAAGGTATCTCTAAGATTATTAATTGGTAATCTTTTTGTTTCTGTTTGATATAACCAATCTAAATATCTGATTTTTTCGGCGCTATCAGGTCTACCATATATTACTTTTTCTTTGTTTTTTGCTAACCAATATCCAAATTCAACATTCGTCGTAAAAGCGGGCATATCAGATATTGCTCTTGGAACCCAGAAAACAATTACATCGGCATTGTGTAGCCCTTCTCTTTCCCACCATACCTGTTTAATATAATCAAATGTACGGTCATCAAATTCTCTTTCTGGTACATAAACTATCCCATCAAATTTTAAAGAATTTAAGATCTCTATTGCTTCAGGTCTCCATGATTTAACATTAATACTTCTAGGGGTTGGACCCGCAAGAAAAATTGATTTTTTCCCTTTTAATACCGGCTTATCAGAATAATTAACAATCATATAATAACTCCTATTAATCTTCATTATACAATACATAAATCCCTTTTACAAATCATAAAAAAAATCTATAATTTCTCATAGACCTTCTTATTTTTATATTTGGAGGGGCCGAACGGATTTGAACCGATGCTCAGGGAGTTGCAGTCCCATGCCTTACCACTTGGCTACAGCCCCATTCCCTTAAAACACCAGTAATTATAACATTTAAGTTAATTATTTTCAAGTCTTTATTTAGACTTTACCAGTAAATGTTAGATATAATAATATTATATTTAAGATAATAATTAAACTAGCAATAATAATACCTACTACTTTAGTTATTTGGTTATTAACAAACCTGCCCATAATTTTTTTATTACAAGTAATAATAAGCATTGGAATAATAGCCATTGGTAAAACAAAACTTAAACTTACTTGACTTAATAATAGAGCACGCATTGGATTGACACCTATAATAATTACTAACATGGCCGGCCCCATAGTTATTAATCGTTTAATAATACTAGATAATTGAACATTAACAAAACCATCCATTACTGATTCGCCAGCCATTGCTCCTACAGCTGATGAAGAAAAGCCTGATGCTAAAAGAGCCATACCAAAAGCTGTACTAGATAATTTTCCTAATAGAGGTTCTAACGAATAGTGAGCCATTTCTATCGAATTAACTACTAAACCTTGTTGATAGAATACAGCTGCTGATACAATAACCATAGCCGCATTAACTAAGAAAGCAATATTCATAGCAATAATAATATCGATCTTTTCCATCCTTAAATGATGAGCTTTTTCTTCATATTTAGTATGTTTATTACGTACTTGCACTAATTCTGAATGTAAGAATATTACATGAGGCATTACCGTTGCTCCTAACATGCCTACAGCAATCAATACAGCCTCACCATTAGGTAAAGATGGTATTAGAGTATGAATACCTATTTCTAACCAATCTGGCCTTGCTAAGAACATTTCTATACCATAAGCAATACATATTACTGCTACTAAGATAGAAATAATAATTTCAACAGCTCTTTGGCCGTATTTTTGCATATAGACAATACAAAAAGTAATAATACCAGTCATAATACCAGCTATTGGTAAAGGAATACCAAATAATAAATAGAAACCTAAAGCACCACCTAAGAATTCAGCCATAGTAGTAGCAATAGCACCTAATTCAGCAAAGAACCATAAGAACCAATTAGCCTTTACTGAAAAAACATCACGACATACTTGTGATAAATTTTTATCAGTAGCTATCCCTAATTTAGCAGAATTAATTTGTAAAAAGATAGCCATTAGATTACTCCATAAGATAACCCATACAAGTTTATAATTAAAGATTGAACCACCACTAATATTAGTAGCAAAATTACCTGGATCAATATATGCTACACTAACTATAAAAGCTGGTCCCAAAAATTTAAATAATTGATTTTTTCTAATCCATGCCATTAGTATCACCTATCTATGTTAGTTAAACCTAATTTAGTTAATATATCTTAATTTATGATTAATTACCTATATTGGTTCTAGACACATATCATGAATTAGTATTTTTTTTCATATAATAAAATAACTAAGAGGTGTCCTATGAATGACCAAGAATTTCATACTTTTACTGAATATATGAAACAAGAAGAAAAAAAGTTAACACCCTCAATGGAAGATTATTTAGAGATGATCTATCGTCTATCTAAAACTAATGGTTTTACTAGAATCTTTGAATTATCTAATGCCTTAAATGTCCATCCCCCTTCTTCTACTAGTATGGTTCAAAAATTAGCTAAACTAAATCTATTAGATTATGAACGTTATGGTATTATTTTACTTAAACCTAAAGGTAAGGAGTTAGGTAAAATCCTATTAAAAAGGCATGAAGTAGTTGAAAGTTTTTTAACTTTACTTGGTATACCAAGTAAATTATTACTTTCAGAAACCGAAAAAATAGAACATACTATTAGTGATCAAACATTAGCGTGTATAAATAAATTTGTAAAAAATTATAAACCAAAGAAAAAAGAGGCTTAAGCCTCTTTTATAATATATACATATTCTTTATCTCTTATCTTAAATAAGATATCTATTTTATCAGCTGACTTTATATCCTTTAGAACATCAATAAAGATACCATCTTTATAATATTTAGGAGTCATATTATTTAATTTAGCACTATGAATAGTCATCTTACCATCTTTATAATAACGAATAGTACCGAAATAATAGATTAAATCATAAGCATCTTTAGGTATTTCACTATTAATCTTTTTATCTAGCTTAAAATTTAAATCTAATTTTAATAGTGTAGTATCATATCTAGTCATCGTATTAGCTAAAACATAATCAGCCATTTCATGACACTCTTTCATAATACATAATTGATATTTATAAATAAATTCATCTTTAATATCAATACTTGTAATAGTTAATTTAGTATCACCTAATATGGTATTTTTAAATGATAGTTCATTATTTAATTTTACTGTTTTTACTAAAGAACTCTTATCTAAATCTTTAGGATTTAATCTTACTGTCTTATATGTTATATCATTACCTATAAAACTATCTACGACATCCAGAGTCATTGGTTTAGTAATTAAATTCTGATCAATTCTAAATACTACTATATATGTTTTCTTAATATTAGGTATTAACGTTTTATGAATATGAGATATTCCTAAATCTTTAAATAAAGTATCGCTATCTCCTCTTATATAATACTTCTCATCATCTATTTTTAAAATCATTGTACTAGTAGCTAATTCGTGAGGTTTAGTAGTTAAATTTTTAACATCTAATTTTACTATTACATAAGAATATACTTTGGATATATTATTACCTTGATAATCCTTATTAGTTATATATGAATTAGTAATATTTAAGTCATATTTATCAGTTTTAAAGCTTTGTCCTTCTTGATATACTTTATTAAGTACTTGGGTATTAATTATATAATAAGTACCAATAAGAATAGCTAGAATAGCCATAACTGTTAACATGACATATTTATTTTCAATAAAGACATAGCGAGTGTGCCTAAGCTTTCTTCTTAAATTAACTTTAAATTGTTCAAAATCAAAGCCTAAGATAAATTCGAACTCTTCAGCATCAGCTGCAGCTATATCTAACTCTTCTAAATCTTCTTGAAAACCAAACTTCTTAATATTAAAACCAGTAGCTGTAAATAAAGTATTACCAATAATAAAATATTGAGCTAAAGAGAATATTAAGATCATATCTCTAGTTAATCTAATAGCTCTAGGGTCAATGACTGCTGTTTCCATTACTTGTAGATTAAAATAAGCTTGTATAAAGATAATAAAAGCTATCATATATACAATAATAGTTATAAAATAGAATAACCTTGGTTTATTCTTAAAACGCATTAAGAAATAGATAATAATAGTTATTAAGATAACAATAAAGATACTTAAAAACAAATATACATCAGTATACTGTCTAGTTAATGATAAAGTTTGATTAAAGTATCCTCTTTGAATATAATTATTTAAAAAAGATAAAATACTACTAGTTCTAAAAATTATATATCCAATAATAAGGGATAATATAAAATGAATAATTCTAAAATTCTTTATTAAGAAAGCATATGGTTTTCTTAGAATCATCTTACCATCTCCTATTATGTATATTATAACATCTATATAAATAAAAAAAATAAAAATATTGCTATTTTTATTTTTTTACTAATATCTGATTAGGATATAAATGAATATGATCATTATCAGCTATCAATTTTTCGACTGAGATGTTCATTTCCTTAGCTGCCTTTTCTAAGGTATCACCATCTTTAGTAACAAAAATTTGAACACTCTTTTTTGGTATCAATAGAATTTCACCCGGGTATAAATACGAATATAATCTAAGACCATTAATTAATGCTAAAGTGTATGGTACTATATCATATCTTTGACTTATGGCATAAATAGTATCTCCTGGTTGAACTTCATAGGGAAAAAATAATTCTTTTTGGCCTATTGGGGGAGGTAATAATAATTCCATACCAACTCTTAAAATATAAGGTTCTACTAGTCTATTAATACTAATAATATCTTGGGGTGATACATCAAATTCATTAGCTATATGACCTACAGTATCCCCTTCTTTTACTATATATCTTCTATACATAATAAATTCTCCTCTGCTGATATTAGTATATGAAAAAAAATAGTAAGTGTTATCACTTACTATATACATCATATGCATTGGTTTTATTGAAGAATAATTCAAAACTTTTTAAAACTGGATGTAATCCCATTGTTTCATGATACATATAAATAGTATCATCTTTAATAAAATATAAATAATCATAAACATATTTGATATTATCTATCTTATTAGTATCAAAGAGATGAACTACATATTCAGGTCTTTGTTTATCAGCTCGATAGACACTAATTTTATTTTTTGTTTTGACATAGAAATAATAATAACCATCTTTATCACCTAAGATACTATCGATACGATAATATTTATAATCTTTATATTTATCTAATACATCAAATTTTAATTTAAATATCTTATTATCTAAAGCATCATAAACACTAATTGTACTCCATGTACCATCATAATATTTAACCCCACTACTATTACTTACTTTCTTATAAGTTTTAGCTTCAGGGTCTATTTCATACTGAATTTTATTACTACGATCAAATAAATATAATTTATTATTAACTACTCCTTGAATATAACTATCCATAGCTATATCTTTATCTAATAATATTTCTTTCTTACTATTTGCATCTATATCATAGACAAAAAATTTATTAAAACTATAAGTCTTATTATAATTAGGTACGACATAATAATGGCCAACTAAAGCTCCTAATTTATTATCATAATTATCTTTTAATAATAAGATTATAGCCATACTATCAGTCTTAGTTACAGTTCTTATACCATTATAATTCCATAAAATAAAAGTGTCTTCTTTCTTAATATTATGGCGATATACTTCAACTTTACCTAAACTTTTACTTTCATCAGTATCATTGAGCCATCCTGGATTAGTATAACCATATTCATTATTTAAATTATTAACAAAATTATCTAAACTACTATACTTACCTTTAATTCTAGTATAATATGTTAATTCATTATTATCTATACACATAACATCATTATGAAAACTAGTTACTTTTAAGACTGGATAGATACATTTAACTTTATTATCTTTATAATATTTTATATCTTTTATTATCCTTTGATAATAATTATAATTACCCATTAATTTAAAAACAAAACTTGGTTCATTATCACCTTTAAAATATATATCAAATAAATAAGTAGGCAAATCTTTTTCATAACGATATGAAGATTTATAACTATCCTTAAAAGTCTCAACTATTTTAAATAATTGATCATTATCTTTTAATTCATAGGTTATATTATATCCCCCTTCATATAAATTAAACCCTACTCTAATAACAATAGCTATTACTGCTAATACAATTAGAGCCCCAAGTAATTTTTTCATTTAATCACCTACTAAAAATACTATTCAGCTTTTTCTCTTAAACCATATTTTTTCTTTTCTTCCATCATAAAAGAAGTTATTTTAGTTTCAATTTCTGTTGCAGCATGTTTATCTATATTAGATAAAGGCACCAATTCTTTAATAGTATCTATATATATAGTAGCCCATATTAAGCCGACATTAGTCTTTAAATCATTAAATAGATCTGGAGTAATAGAAGTTAAGAAATACCCCCACAATACCCTCTTTTGACCTATTAAGATACGTTGATTAGTAAGAGCTACAATACAGGTTGTTACTATATCTAAAGGATTATCATTTTTTTGTGCTGGAAAAGCATAGATTACGTGTTCACCTGGATTTAAATGTTTTTCCACTATCTTACTATGACTCTTCAATCTAGTACATACTGTCATACCATATTTTCTTTTAAAGTCTTTAACCATTTTATATACACTACTCATAATTTATCTCCTACCTATTATTTAATAATCTCATACTTCTTAAATAAATTTACATATCTTTCTTTAGCTTTAACATCATCAGATCCTATACCATCAGCCATTTCTACTATTTTATTATTCTTTACTATCATAACTGTTGGAGTTCCCCATTTACCTTCATTAAACTCTTTCACTGAACCATTAAATTTAACTTTATCTGTTTGCGTAAAATTATCAGAATTTAGAAAATTAACGTTGATATCATATTCATTTACTATAGCTGCCAGAATAGTTGTTGCTCTTTTAGAATGGGGACAATTATTTGATCCTAGATAAATAATACTTAGTTTATTATCTTTTAATAAATTTAGGTATTGATTAACCGATATATTGGCAAATCCAGTACTTATTTCTGGTTTTTTATTGGGTTCTAATTTATTATCTGAAACAATATATCCAATAATTAATATTATCCCTAAAATTATTAATAAAATACGGTCCTTATACTTTATCATTTTACTTACTATTTCCTTCATTTTACTACTCTCCTAACTATAATCATTTTATAACTTTTTGACTATATAATCAATACCAATATTACTGCTCAATGAATAACCAAGGACTCATAGCTATCTCTTGAATAGTAATATTAAAATGTAAATGATATCCTGTTGAAAAACCAGTAGAACCTACATATCCAATTACATCACCTTGTTTTACTACATCTCCTTCTTTAGCTACTCTACTATTCATATGAGCATAGAAAGATAGAAAACCCATACCATGATCAATAATAATATAATTACCCCCACTTGTAATATACCCAGAGAAGACTACTACTCCACTAGCGGTAGCTTTTACTGGTATTCCCTTATCAGCTGCTATATCAATACCATAATGCGTTGTTGGGGTTTTACTTTTATTAATATAACGAATAACACCAAATGAACTAGTAATTTCTCCCTCTACCGGCATAATAAATTTATCTTCAAACATTCTTTCCTTTAAATTATAACTAGCTGCTTTAGCAAGAGCATCGCGATATTCTTGAAGAGCTTTAGCATTATAAGTATTATTTAATAAACTCTCACTGACAGTAAGATGTTGGATTACAAATTGACCTTTAGTAACTTTTAAAGCATAAGTTTTAATCAACACCTCATTATTAAAGATATTAATGGTATAATTTCCTATTTTAGTAGCAATAGGAACGGGTATATAAACATAGCCAGTGTCACCAACTTGATATATTTCTTGAGCTGTTTCTGTAGTAATATCAGCAACTACTCGTAGTTTATTATCACCAATATTATTAAACATTACCTGAATATAACTACCCTGATTAGCTTCCATTGAAGATATTGTATACTCTAAAGGTTTTATTACTATCTCTGGTTGTTGATTAGTATCTTTATTTTGATCTTCTTTAGTATCTTTTTCAGGTAAAACAAATTTAAAAGTAATAAGTACACTTATTATTAAAAAGACAATCAATAATTTAATTTTCATATTATCACCCTCTAAATGAAAAAGTCAGATTAATCGACTTCTTCTTATTTTTCCATTCCTAATAAACTAATAGTATCTTCAATACTAATAGTTTGTTGTTCTCTTGTCTCAATATTCTTAATAGTTATCATATTATTAGTTTCTTCTTCTTCACCAATAAAGATAATATATGGTATACCCAATTGGATAGCATAATTAATCTTGCTTTTTAAATTCTTATCCTCATAATATATCTGATTATTGATACCTTTTTCTCTTAAAATGTTAGCTATTTTAATACTATAGGTTTTATCTTCCATTAATGGAATAATTAAAGCTTTAACAGTATTAGTATTCATATCTGGTAATAAATCTAATTCTTCTAATAAACCAAATAACCTACTGGCACCAATAGTCATACCAACCCCAGGAAGTTTCTTATCAGTATAATATTCAGTTAGGTTATCGTATCTACCTCCACCACATATACTACTAAGTTCTGGATAATCAGTTAAATAACCTTCATATATAGTACCCGTATAATAATCTAAACCTCTAGTTAACGATAGATCAACTTTAAAATAATCATCACTTAAGCCATACATTCTCATATAATTAATAACTTGTTTTAATTCATTTAATCCTTCCCTAAAGAGGGGATTACTATCCATCTTTTCTAAAGTCATAAAAATATCTTCTGGTGTACCTTTTATATTAATAAAAGCCATTATATTATCTATCTTATTACTATCAATATTAATATTAACTAATTCCTTCTTAACTTCATCGATACCTATCTTATCTAATTTATCAATAATTCTTAATAGATCTTGAGCATTATCTTTTAAAGCTAATACTTCAAAGAAACCATTAAGTATTTTTCGATTATTAACTCTAAAAATAAATCGATCAATACCTATAGCTTTAAAAGCATAATAGACCGCACTAGGAATCTCCGCATCATTAATGACATTTAACTCACCATCACCAATAATATCAATATCAGCTTGATAAAATTCACGATAGCGACCTTTCTGTGCCCTCTCACCCCTATATGCTTTACCTATTTGATATTTCTTAAAAGGAAACTTTAATAGATGATAATTAAGAGCTACATACTTAGCAAAAGGTACTGTTAGATCAAACCTAAGTACTAAATCATTATCCCCTTTTCGTAGTTGATATATTTGTTTATCAGTTTCCCCACCAGCTTTAGCTAATAATACTTCAGCTAGTTCCATTATAGGAGTATCTATAGGTAAAAAACCAAAACTTTCATATACACTTTTGATACTATCCATTATTTTATTAAATTGTATTTGTTTATTAGGCAATAACTCTATAAATCCCGATAATGTTCGTGGTTTTACCTTAATATTTTCTTTACCCATAAAACTCTCCTCTTTCTTATTTTCACCTTAAAATATACTTTAATTATAAGGATTTACTATCTAAAAGTCAAACAATAAAAAAACGCCATAAGCGTTTTAATATCTAATTATTTTTACCCTACTCATTTCATTAGGATTAACTGATATCTCAATATATGGTTGAAAGAACGATACATAATTATGAAGTTCTTTATTTTTTAAATCACTAGCAAATAAATCAAACAATTGATGATAGAAAGCACCACTATTATGAGCTATCCCAAAACGAAGTCTTACCTCACGATGACTCATAGTTTCGTTTTCTACTCTATTTAAAGTAATAAAATCAGGATAATAACTAAATGTTACTTTAGCTTGATTATTTAATGTTTCATCTTTAATAACGTGATAATTATTACCTGTTACTCTGACATATAGACCTTTATGTTCAATTGAATAATAAGTTTCTTCTTCTTTCACTTCAAAATTATTATTGGGTAAATTATTAGAATATGAGAAGAACGAAAATTCAAAAACTGAAAGAACTATACCAGCTCCAATTAATATACTACCTATAAACAATGGTAAAAAATATCTTTTCATTTTCTCTTCTCCCCTTCAGATAATAATCTCAAGACAATACCCATAATTGAAGACATTATTAAAAATATACCTACTGTTATAAATATTGCACCTACTAATAATGTTCCTTTTATCCAAAGGCCTATTAATACTCCCAATAAGATAAATAATCCAATATTAAATAATATAAATGGTATCATCAATATTGCTATTAATATTTTGCCAGCTATTTTAATAGTTGCATAAATATCAATATTATTACCCTTTTCTTCTTTAATTATTTTCTCTTCATTATCTTCATGTCTATCTTCCATATGCTTAGTATTAAATATTTTCTTAAAGATAGTAACAATAATAAAGATGGCAAATACTAAGTATGCTAATTGAATAACTACTTCCCACATACCAATCAATACTCTATCAAGAGGTGTAAAAGTAAAGATAATTAAACTTTTTCCTAACGAGCTTAAAATAATAAATGGTATCTTTAATAACCATAATAGTAAAAGCATAACAATAATCGTTAAAAAGATATTTAATATTTCATCAGCTCCTTTTTTACCGGAAAATAAATTTTTAAACCAATCAATAATATTATCCACAATATTATTAATCTTTTCCTCTAAAGTTGTTTCGTTTTTCTTTTTGTGTGCCATATTAGTCACTCCTTATATATTATTATTAATATTATATTACCATTTATTAAAATATTTTTCTATATATTAATAAATATTAATGTCAATTTTATATTTACTACAAAAAATACTAAATTATTTACTAGTGTCTAGGTATACTATCGAATAGTAAAAACAAAGGAGGAAATAATATGGATTTAGTTCCACGAAAAAGTTTTTTTAGGGATATATTTGATGATCTGTTTGAAGCCCCTTTAGTAAAAGCAGTAGATATAATGAAATCTGATATTTATGAACACAATAACCATTATGTTATAGAAATAGATATCCCCGGATTTAAAAAGGAAGATATTTCAATCGACTATGATAAGGGATATCTAACCATTACTGCTAAAAAGGAAGAAAAAATTGACGAACACAAAAACTATATTCGTAAAGAACGATTTTATGGCCAATATAAAAGATCTTTCTATATTGGTGATGTTGACGAATCAAAAATTGACGCAAAATTTGAAGATGGTATATTAAAAGTAATTTTTCCTAAAGAACAACTCGAAAGCCCAGATAAAAAGAAAATTACCATAAAATAAAAATAGAGCTCTAGCTCTATTTTCTTTTCCTATCATTTTCTATCATCTCGATTAACTGTTGATAATTATCAATATTGTAATCAGCTAAGGTTCTAATTGCTTCTCTATCACCATCAGCATACTTATCATATACAGCTACAACCTCTAAACCAGCAGCTTTTGCTGCTTGTACCCCACTTAATGAATCTTCAAAAACAAGACATTCACTAGGAGCACATCCAGCTAATGCAATAGCTTTAAAATATATTTCGGGATCTGGTTTTTTATTATGAACACTCTCTTTAGTTAATATATTATCCCCGAAAATTTCACTAAAAGAACACTTATCCATAATATTTTTATTCTTATTTTCACATATATCGATAATATATTTAGTGCTAATTGTAGCCAGAATAAGAATATAATTCATTTCTTTTAATTTTTTTAATAAAAATTCAACATTTGGTTTTAAACAAACTTTATTAATAAAATAATTGGCACTAATGTTTCGCCTTAGTTCTCCTATTTCTGCTGGCAATAAGGATAAATGATAACTTTCTTTTAAGTGTTTATAATAATTATAAAATATATCACCGCTAGTATTAGTAGCTAAAACTAAATCTCTTTCTTCGCCAATAGTATCTCTTGGTATAGCTCCTAATTCTTTAATTAATTGTCGATCAACTTCGTTCCACATACCAATTGAATCAATGAGCGTTCCATCTAAATCAAAAATAATAGCTTTTTTCCCTGTTAACATACTTCCACCCCATCTGTCTATTATACAATATTAATTAAAACTTACAAATCCTTGTCTTCCTTTTTTATTTATTATTATTGGTTTAATCTTTTTAGCATTCTTAATATAAATTAGAGTACCATAATTGCTCTTTAATTTTTTATTCCAGTAAATATCTGGAGCCTTTATTAAATTATTATAATCTCTTTTTATCTTTATTATTTTCTTTGGATTAAGATTATCAAAATAAATAACTCCTGCTACTTCAAATGATGCTACTATCTTTTTACCACTTTCTTTTAAATATATCTTATCGTTAACTTTTACTTTATTAAACGGTGATATTTTATATTTACTAAATCGACTTTCTATGGTTTTTTCACCATTTAATATCATATCAATAGTATGCTTATCCATTATGGCTAGATGTTTCATATAAATCACCTAAATAAATTATACTATATTTAAATAAAAAACGAACCTTTTTGGTTCAATTTTAATATTATGGGGCGACTGATGGGTATCGAACCCACGAATGCCAGATCCACAATCTGGTGTGTTAACCACTTCACCACAGTCGCCATGTCATTTATTCCGTGTATATTTTATCAATAATAGTTAATTTTAGCAAGCCCTTTTACACTTTTGCTTATTTTTTTTCTTTCATAATTATGATTTGTGCTATAATTAGACCTAGGAGGCATCTTATGAAGAAAATAATTTTTTTTGCAACCTGTTTACTAATAATCATAGGTTGTACTACTAATAGATCATTATATTTTAATCGCTATACAGAAGAAATAGAAGAAATAAAATATAATGATATAACATTAGTTAAAGAAGATTATCAAAGTATAAATGATATATTAGAGAATATTGAATTTAATGATAAAGCTATTATAAATTTAAATTCACCATATTCTACTATTGATATTACTACTATTGAAAATGAAGATCATCACTTCTATATATATCCTGATAATGTTATAAAGTATGTCGTCAATAATAATACTTATTATGCTAAAGATGATACAGCAAAAATTATTGAATTATATAATGATATAAAAGATAAATATAGTAGTACTAATTTTTATACTATTAATTATATGCCCAATTATACTAATACTGATGATAAGGATATAATTAATATTAAAGATGCTAATGAAGCTATTATATTTAAAGTAGCTGCTGATATTTATGATTTAAAAGTATATACTGTAGAGGGTACTTGTGATTGTAATAGAGGCGATCCTATATATGAAAGTAAAGAAATATTAAAAGATAATGAATTAATTTTTAAATTACCTATTAAGAATACTAATACTAGATTTCAAATAGTATTTAATAGCAAATATAATTATCGTATCACTAATACTATCCAATATAATAGTGATATAAAAGATATTAAAATGATTATTACAACTACTAAATTAACTAATTAAAGATAACATCGTTGATGTTATTTTTTAATTATGTATATAAATCATGGCCATTCGCCTTTTCCTATTACAATTATCTACATACAATAAATTGAAGGAGGATCTAAATGGCCCAATATCAAATGGCAGGTCAAATTGACCAATATTATAATTGTTATAATATTACCCCACCACCACCCTATAACCAACCACCAACAGGTAGCGAAATGCCTACTAGTGAAAGAGAACAATTGATGAAAAATATTCAAGCCTTAACTATTGAACATATTAATTTTGTTCTTTATCTAGATAATTATCCAGATGATCAACAAGCAATTGAAGAATTCAACACTGTTCTAAATCAATTAAATCACGCAACTGACGAATTTGAAAGTAAGTATGGACCTATTTCCCCTAAAAGTAAATATCTTCAAGGAGCACCATGGAAATGGTTAGAATCTCCATGGCCTTGGGAAAGAGAAATGGGGGTATAGATTATGTGGGTTTATGAAAAAAAATTAGAGTTTCCAGTCAATATTAAAAGAAAAGATTTAGAGTTAGCTAAAATTATTGTAACTCAATATGGCGGCGCCGATGGCGAATTGGCAGCAGCCTTACGTTATTTAAACCAACGTTATATTATGCCAGATTCAAGAGGTCGAGCATTATTAACTAATATTGGTACTGAAGAACTTGCTCATGCTGAAATAGTATCAACTATTATCTATCAATTATTACAAGGTGTTACTCCAGCTGAGTTAAAAGCTGCAGGATTAGGTGGTCAC
>JBJKSD010000018.1:0-36842 GCA_046704245.1 Bacilli bacterium | reverse complement strand
GCACAATTAGCTCAAATAAATCAAGAAATTAAAGGCGCTCTTAAAGAGCTTGCTAATAATTTAAAAGATGAAGAATTAGGGAAAGAAGGTAGAAGTAAATGATAAATATTAAAGAAAATGAACAATTATCTATATTGAATCATTCATGTGCTCATTTATTAGCTCATGCTATTAAAAGACTATATCCTAATAGTTTATTTTGGGTAGGTCCAGTTATAGATGAAGGTTTCTACTATGATATTGATTTGGGTGATAAAGTATTAACTGAAGAAGATTTAATAACCATTGAAGAAGAAATGAAAAAGATAGCAAATGAACATCTTGCTATTGAAAAAACAGAAGTAAGTAAAGAAGAAGCTTTCGATATGTTTAAAGATGATCCATATAAGCTTGATTTAATCAATAATATGGTAGATAGTAAGATAACTATCTATCGTCAAGGTGATTTTACTGATCTATGCCGTGGACCCCATGTTCATAATACTGACGAATTAAAATATTTTAAATTATTAAAAGTATCTGGAGCTTATTTTAAAGGTAATGCTAAGAATAAGATGTTACAAAGAATCTATGGTATATGTTTTAATACTGAAGAAGATTTAAAGCAACATCTAGCATTATTAGAAGAAGTTAAAAAACGTGATCATCGTAAATTAGGTCAAGAATTAGATCTATTTAGTGTCGATCCTTATGTTGGACCTGGTTTAGTTTTGTGGCATCCGAATTTATCGATCGTTAGAGAAGAAATAGAAACATACTGGCGCAAGGAACATCGTAAACGTGGATATAAATATATTTATACTCCAAATATTGGTTTAAGCCAACTTTGGGAAACTTCTGGACACCTCCAAACTTTTAGTGAAGGTATGTATCCTCCAATGAGTATGGGTGAAAAAGATGCCTTAGAAAACTTTAATTATTATGTTAAACCAATGAATTGTCCATTTCATATTAGAATATATAAAAGTCAATTAAGAAGTTACCGTGATCTACCACTTCGTTATAGTGAATTAGGTACAGTATACCGTTATGAACCTGCTGGTTCATTACATGGTATGCTTCGTGTTAGAGGATTTACTCAAGATGATGCTCATATCATATGTACTGAAGATCAATTTAAAGATGAAGTAAAAAAAGTTATTGATTTTGCTATCGATATGAATAAAGTCTTTGGCTTTGATAATATGAATGTTTATTTATCGACTAGAGATTTAGCAAACAAACAAGTAAAATATGTTGGTGATGATGCTACTTGGGAAAGATCAGAACGAGTATTAAAAGAAATATTAGAAGAAAAAGGTTTAACATATAAAGAGGATGTTGGAGGTGCTAAATTCTATGGCCCAGCTATCGATATGAAAGTAGTCGATTCGATGGGTAGAGAATGGCAAGGCACAACTATTCAATTAGATATGAATTTACCAACTCGTTTTGGTATGACTTATATAGGTCAAGATGGTGCTGAACATACTCCTATTATGTTACATCGTACTTTACTTGGTTCAATGGAACGTTTTGTTGGTACTTTAATTGAACATTATGCTGGAGCTTTTCCATTATGGTTAGCACCATTACAAGTTAATATTATTCCTGTCAATAATACTTATCATCTAGAATATGCTAAAGAGTTAAAAGATAAGTTAATAGCTAACGATATTAGAGTAGCAATCGACGATCGCGATGAAAAGTTAGGATATAAAATGCGTGAAGCATTAACTAATAAGATTCCATATAATATTATCATCGGTGATAATGAACGCGATAATAATAGTATCAGCTATCGTCATTATGGTAGTGAAGATACTAAGACGGTTGAAATTGATGGTTTTATTAATATGTTGAATGAAGCAATAAAATTAAAAAAATAACATATGAAGATAAGAAATGGTATTGTTTCTTATCTTTTTATAATGTGGTATACTTTATTTATAAGGAGTTTAATATGATTGAAGAAATAGAGTTAACGGTCAAATTAGATGAAGATTATGATACGGTATTTAATAAAATATCAAATAAAGGTTATAAGCATACAGATAATTATACTTTAATAGACATTTATATGATACCTAATAATATAGATATTAATATAAATGAATATGAAGTATTAAAAAAATGCATACTGCTTAGAAATCAATCTGGTAGGTTAATGATAGTATATAAGGATAAAAAATATGATAATAAAGGTAATATTTTATCTTCAAAAAAAATAGAGTGTGATGTTAAAAGCTTAGAAGTAGCAGAAGAACTATTAAAAGCAATAGGATATAAGAAATTATTTACTATTAAGAATGTCCAAACTGAATTTAGATATAAGGATATTATAATTAGGATTCAACATGTTAATGATAGAGATTTATATTTAGAGGTTGAGGCATCAAATAATGCTAATGATAAAGAAAAGAAAATAAATGAATTAAAAATGACAATAGATAATCTTAATTTAAAAATGGGTAATAACTATTTTGAAAAGAAGGCATTGGTTGAATTACAAAGATTAAATGGTTAGTTTAAAGCTAAAGAACTAAATACTTAGTTCTTTTTTTGTGTCAAAAAAAAGAAAAAGAATATAAAAAAGTCTTTACAAAAAGATAGATAAGTAGTAATATAGTGGTAGACAGTGGTGAAAAGTGGGGGATTTGTATGTTCTTGGGTGAATATCATCACAACATAGATGATAAAGGAAGATTAATTATTCCTTCAAAATTTAGAGATGAATTGGGTACAGACTTTATTGTTACAAGAGGATTAGATGGCTGTTTGTTTGTTTATCCAAAGAACGAATGGGATACTATTGTAGCAAAATTAAAAGAACTACCATTTACTAAAAAAGATGCCCGTAGTTTCATGCGTTTCTTCCTATCAGGAGCTACTGTATGTGACTTTGATAAACAAGGTCGAATCAATATTACCTCCCCATTGGTCGAATACGCCGATCTAAACAAAGAATGTATTGTGATCGGCGTAGGCGATCGCCTAGAAATATGGTCTAAAACTAATTGGGAAAACTTTATTAATACTAATGAAGACAATCTATCAGATATTGCTGAAGATCTCTTCCAAGCTAATATTGAGTAAGGATTTTTATGCATAAGAGTGTTTTATTAAACGAGACCATCGCTTATTTAAATATTAAAGAGGATGGTATATACGTAGATTGTACATTAGGATATGGAGGACACAGCCAAGAGATACTAAAGCGAATATTGAGGGGTCAACTGTTCGCCTTTGATCAAGATATTAAAGCAATAGAGTATTGTCATCAAGAATTAACGAAAATAGGTAATAATTTTGAATTAATTAAGAGTAATTTCATCAATTTAAAAGATGAATTATATAAAAGAAATATTAAAAAAGTAGATGGTATTTTATTTGATTTAGGTGTATCGAGTCCTCAATTAGATACTATTGAAAGAGGATTTAGTTATCATCATGATGCCAAACTTGATATGCGTATGGACCTAGATAATAAAATATCAGCTTATGATGTTGTAAATAACTATTCCTTAGAGCAATTAATTGATATCTTCTACCGTTATGGTGAAGAACAATATGCCAAAAATATTGCTAAGAATATTGTTAAATATAGAACTAATAAAAAAATAGCGACAACTTTAGAATTGGTAGACATAATAAGACAATCAGTTCCTATTAAAAGGATAAGAAAAGATCATCCGGCTAGAAAAGTATTTCAAGCGATAAGAATTGAAGTAAATAAAGAATTAGATGTCTTAGAAGAAGCTTTAAAACAAGCTATCGATATGTTAAAACCAGGTGGTAGGTTATGTGTTATAACTTTCCATTCGTTAGAAGATCGAATATGTAAACAATTGTTTAAGAAATATAGTGAGATAGATGCTAAAGTTAAAGGTTTACCTGATATTCCAAACGAATATCAACCGATAATTAAACTGATAACTAAAAAAGCTATTGAACCTACTATTGAAGAAATAGAGCACAATAATAGGGCTCGCTCAGCTAAGCTACGAGTAATCGAAAAAAGATAAGGATGTTGATGATATGAGAGTTCAAAAGAGTAGAAAAATGAGATTATTTAGAATTGAAAAGTTGCTTTATATAACAGCTATATGTTTGTTATTGATTTCTCCAGTAGTAATTGTTTTTAGTAAAGCTACTCTATCTAAATTAAATATTGAAGTAGAGCAATTAAAAAATGAAATCAGTACCCAAGAAAAGAAAAACCAAAGTTTAACTATGAAAGTTAACGAACTAGTATCCTTGGATAATATCAAATTGGTTGCACAAAATATGGGATTAAAGTATAATAATGATAATATCAAAGTAATTGTTGACTAGTTATTGGGGTGTGATTATGAAAAAAGACCAAAATAGTAAAATAAAAGTTAATCCATTATTGTTACTTGTGTCTTTTTTTTTGTTGGTAGGTTTAGGTCTACGTATGGCTCAACTATCATTATTTAATACTATTGATGGTGTTAACTTACATAAATTAGCTAGTTCTAGAACAACTAAAAAAGAAATATTACCAGCAAATAGAGGAACTATCTATGATATAAAAGGTAATGCACTAGCTGAGAATGTTTTATCATATACCGTTATTGCTTATTTAGATCCAAAACGAAGTGAAAATCAAAATAAATTATTACATGTTGTTGATAAAAAAGAAACAGCAAAAAAGTTAGCTCCTATTATTAATATGGATGCTAGTTATATCGAAGAATTATTAAATCGAAAAGGGATTAAACAAGTAGAATTAGGGCCTGGTGGTAGAGGTATTACTGAACTAACTAAAGAAAAGATCGAAGCTTTAGAATTACCGGGTATTGATTTTATGGAATCTTATAAAAGATATTATCCTAATGGTCAGTTTGCTTCTTATATAGTAGGGTATGCTAAAAATGATAATAATGAAATAATTGGTGAGTTAGGATTAGAAAGTTATTATAATAAAGAATTAAGAGGTAAAGATGGGTATTTAGAATTTCAACGTGATAAGAATGGCTATCAAATACCTAATACGAAAGAAATTAGAATTGAACCAGTAGATGGTAAAGATATTTATTTAACCATTGATAATAATATTCAATTATTTGTTGAACGTGCTGTAAGTGATAGTTTTAAAATTTATAAACCCGATTGGATGGTCATGGTAGTAGCTGATGGTAAGACAGGTAAGATTTTAGCATCTTCATCATATCCATCATTTGATCCTAATATTAGAAATGTTACTAATTATCTAGATCCAATGGTATCATATGCTTTTGAACCAGGTTCAACAATGAAAACTTATACCTATATGGCAGCTATGGAAAATAATAAATATAATGGTAACGATACTTTCAAATCAGGTAAGATAGCAGTTGGTGATGATATTGTTAATGACTGGGAACCAAAAGGTTGGGGTATGTTAACATATGATCAAGGTTTTGCTCTCTCATCTAATGTTGGAGCAACTAATTTAGTTCAAAAGTATTTAAATGGTCTATCATTAAAAAATTATTTACTTGATTTAGGATTTGGTAAACAGACCGGTATTAAATTACCTAAAGAGGTAGCAGGTAAAATAGCGTTTAAATATCCAATTGAAATAGCAACAGCAAGTTTTGGTCAAGGTATTACTACAACCCCAATTCAACATATTCAAGCTCTAACAGCTATATCTAATAATGGGATATTATTAAAACCTTATATTATTGATAAGATTGTCGATCCAAGTACTGATGAAGTACTATATCATGGTGCTAAGGAAGAATTAGGTAGAGTAGCTAGTACAACAACCGTTA
Source organism: Bacilli bacterium (assembly GCA_046704245.1). Classification (GTDB taxonomy): domain Bacteria; phylum Bacillota_I; class Bacilli_A; order RF39; family UBA660; genus UBA660. The sequence goes on along the minus strand of JBJKSD010000018.1, from coordinate 31,080 downwards.
GTAAGATAAAAGAATTGATGGCTAATGTTATCAATAATGATCCAGCTACTGGTACTGGTTATATGTATAAAGTAGAAGGATTAGATATGATAGGTAAAACTGGTACAGCTCAGATTGCTGATAGTAGAGGGGGTTATTTAACTGGTGACTATAATACTATTAGATCATTTGCTGGTATGTATCCTAAAGAAGATCCTCAAGTGATTATCTATGCTGTAGCTAAAAGACCATTATGGGGTACTTCTAAACTGCTTACTGATGCTGTTAAAGCTGTTGCCGAAGATACTTCTATGTATTTAAATATCTTTAAAAGTGATGATAAAAAAGAAGCCATAATCAATTATGAATTACCTTCATTTATTAATAAAGATTTAGATGATACTAAAACTACTTTAGCTAACTATAAGATACCTACTACCGTATTAGGAGATGGTACTAAAATAATTAGGCAATATCCAGCCCCTGGTATCCATGTATCTAGTAAAGATCGAGTATTTATAGTAACTAATGGTGGTAATATGCGTATGCCTAATATTATAGGATGGCCAAGTAGAGAAGTATTAACTTTAATAAATCTATTAAATATTGATTATGAATTTGATGGTTATGGTTTTGTATATAAACAAAGTATATCAATAGATACCTTATTAAAACATGATGATAAATTAACAGTATATTTAAAACCAAAGTTTAATTTAGAATAGACGCTTTTTGAGCGTCTTTTTTAATGGTAAAAAACATAATATTATTTAGGTGATAATAGTGTTTTTAAGAGGTATAGATAAAAGAATAAGAATAGCCATGGTGGTAATGTTTATGTTATTTTTATTTGTTATTATTAGAGTAGCTTATGTACAAGTGATATCATATGAACAATTAAATAGATTAGCGTTAAATCTATGGAATAGAAATTTACCAATAGAAGCTAATAGGGGAATAATCTATGATCGAAATGGAGTAGTTTTAGCTACCAACCTTACTACTACTAGTTTAATTATTATACCTAATCAAGTAAAAGATAAAGAAAAAGTAGCTAGCGAATTAGCTAAGATATTAAAGGTTTCCTATGAAGAGATGTTAAGACATGTATCTAAGAGAACTTCTATTGAAAGAGTGCATCCCGAAGGCCGAAGATTAAGTTATGAAATAGCTGATCAAATAGATAGTTTAAATTTTGATGGTGTCTATTTAGTTAAAGAAGCTAAGAGATATTATCCTTATGATAAGATGTTAGCTCATGTATTAGGTTATGTAGGTATAGATAATCAAGGCTTAAGTGGTATCGAATTACAATATGATAAATATTTAACGGGAGAAGCAGGAGCTATTAAATATTTCTCAGATGCTAAGGGTAATCGTTTAAAATTAAATGAAATATATGTTAAACCGCAAGATGGTATGAATATTATGTTAACGATCGATTATAATATTCAAAAATCGTTAGAGCGAGAATTAGATCTAGTAGCTAGTAAATATAAACCAGATATGGCTTTAGCTTTAGTAATGGATCCTAATACAGGAGAGATATTAGGGATGAGTTCTAGACCTAATTTTTCGCCTAATAATTATCAAAAGTATTCAATTGAAACGATTAATCGTAATTTACCAATATGGGCTACTTATGAACCGGGTTCTACTTTTAAGTTAGTTACTTTTGCTACCGCTATTGAAAATAATATTGTCGATATATTTAAAGATACTTATTATGATACTGGTTCAATCAAAGTAGAAAATGCTCGTATTAGATGTTGGACACCTGGTGGTCATGGCTTACAAACATATTTACAAGTATTAGAAAATTCATGTAACCCTGGATTTGCTAATTTAGGGTTAAAAATAGGCAAAGAGACATTATTTAAATATATTAATCTTTTTGGGTTTGGTCAAAAGACAGGGATTGATTTAAATGGTGAAGAAAATGGTATTATCTTTAATTTAAAACAAGTAGGATTAGTAGAACTTGCTACTTCAGCTTTTGGTCAAGGAGTATCAGTAACACCTATCCAACAAGTTAATGCCGTAGGAGCGATGGTCAATGGTGGTTATCTATTAAGACCATATATTGTTAAGCGATTCTTAGAACCTGAGACTAATGCTATTATTAAAGAAACCAAAAAACAAGTAGTTAGAAAGGTTATTAGTGATCGAACTAGTGAACTAGTTAAATATGCTTTAGAAAGCGTTGTTAGTAAAGGTACTGGTCGTACTGCTTATGTTGAAGAATATCGTGTTGGAGGTAAAACAGGTACGGCCCAGAAGGTAAAAGATGGTCGTTATATGGATAATAACTATATTATGTCATTTATATCGACAGTACCTGCTAATAAACCGCAAGCTGTTTTATACGTAGCAATCGATAATCCTAAGAATGTGGTTAAATTAGCTAGTGTATCAGTTACCCCAACAGCTAAAAAGATTTTAATTGATATTATCAATGCTTTAAAAATAAAAAAAGATGATTCGGGTTTAGGTAAAGATTATCAATATTTTGAAAAAAAATATTATGAAGTACCAAATGTTATTGGCATGAAAATAAGTGATGCGATGCCATTATTAGGACGTTTTCAAGTCGAATATTCAGGATCTGGTAAGACTATTGTCGAACAAGCACCAAGAGCTAAAGAAAGATTAATATCGGGAGGTAAAATTAGATTACTTTTAGATGATTGATTGTCATTTACAAAGATATAATTCAATATAATTGAATAAATATGAAGAAATTACAAATTATGGTATAATTATAATAAGTGAGGTGAAAGAAAAGATGTTAATATTAACAAAATCAGTATTTGCAATGATGATAGGTTTTATTTTATCAACGGTATTAGGATTATTCATTATACCAATGTTAAAACGTATGAAAGTACGTCAACGTATTAGTATTTATGTTGGAGAAGCTCATCATAAAAAGGAAGGTACACCAACTATGGGTGGTTTAATATTTATTATTTCAACCCTAGCGACAGTATTTGCCCTATTATTATTCGATAAGATTAATTTAAGTGATAATTTAATTATTGTCATGACTGTCTTTATCGGATATGCTATCTTAGGTTTTCTCGACGATTACTTAAGTATTAAGAGAAAAGATAATGAAGGCCTAACTACTATGCAAAAACTATTTGGTCAAGTAGTAATAGCTTTAGCATTCTTCTATATCTTAATGAGAAGTGGAGCCGAACCAGTTGTTTGGATCTATACTTTAGGTCTTAAGATCGATTTAGGGTGGCTCTATGGTGTCTTTATCTTATTAATGTTAGTAGGTATGTCTAACGCTGTTAATATTACTGATGGCTTAGATGGTTTAGCAGGAGGGTTAGCAACTATTAGTTTCCTATCACTAGGTTTAATAGCATGGGGAGCTGGATGGGCTGCCGGTCACGAATCATTAGCGATATTCTCCTTTGTCTTAGCTGGTTCGGTTTTAGGTTTCCTAGTCTTTAATACTAATCCAGCTAAAGTATTTATGGGTGATACGGGAGCCTTATGTTTAGGAGCAACACTAGCCGCTATAGCTATCTTAACTCATTATGAGATTACAGTTTTAGTTATAGGTGGAGTATTCATTATTGAAACATTAAGTGTCGTTCTTCAATATGTATGGATTAAATTAACCCGTAAAAAATTATTCTTAATGACTCCTATCCATCATCATTTTGAGAAATTAGGTTGGCAAGAACGCGATATTGTTAAATTATTCTGGATAGTAGGTTTAATTCTTGCTATGTTCTCAATTACATTCGGTGTATGGATATAAAATAATATAAAAAGGTGATAATATGAAAGAAAAGATGTTTGATAGAACGTTATTTATCGCCGTAATTATGTTAGTTATATTTGGAATAATAATGATATATTCATCATCAAGTATATGGGCTTTATATAAGTATAATGATGCTTTAAAATATGTTAAGGCCCAGAGTTTATTTTTCATTCTTGGAATTGTAACAATGATTATAGTATCAGAAATACCATATACGAACTATTACAATAAAGCAAACATTATTCTAGGTGTTTGCTTTTTATTGTTAATTTTAGTATTGATACCAGGTATTGGATCAATTAGAAACAATGCTAGAAGTTGGTTTGGTATTGGCTCTTTTGGTATTCAACCTAGTGAATTTGCTAAATTAGGTCTTATTATTTTTACAGCTAAATATTTAGCTAAAAATGATAAAGCTATTAAACAGATCTTTACTGGGGTATTACCTATATTATTTATTACCATATTAGCTTTTGGTTTAATTATGTTACAACCTGATTTTGGTACAGGCATGGTTATTATTTGTTCTATTGTGGTCTTATTATTTATAGCTGGCATTAATCTTACGTTCTTTGTTAATATTGGTATATTAGGTGTTTTAGGAGTAGCTGGTTTAATAGCTATGGAACCATATCGATTAATGCGTATTATTTCCTTCCTTGATCCATGGAAAGATCCTTTAGGAAGTGGTTTTCAAATTATTCAATCATTATTTGCTATAGGTCCTGGTGGATTACTAGGCATGGGCTTTGGTAATTCTATTCAAAAACATTTCTATTTACCTGAACCACAAACCGATTTTATTTTTTCTATTATCAGTGAAGAGTTTGGATTTGTGGGCGTCTTAATAGTTAGTTTTTTCTTCTGCCTTATCTTATATCGCAGTATTAAGATAGCTCTAAATAGCAATAATGCTTTTGCTAAATATCTAACATTTGGTATTATCTTTCAGATAGTCTTTCAAGCTTTACTTAATTTAATGGTTGTCGTAGGTATTGTACCAGTAACAGGCATTACGCTTCCTTTCTTAAGTTATGGGGGATCTAGTTTACTTATTACTTTAATAGGTATAGGTATAATCTTAAATATTAGTAGATATCAGAAGGATAGATAAAATAATTATTTGTATTTATAAATTGCTTGATATATAATTTAAATATAAATGTAATGAAAGGAAAAATAAAAAATGAGTTCAATAGTAGCTAAAAGATGCCCCGAATGTGGTGGTAAACCAAAATATGTTTATTATTATGTACCTGAAGAAGCCGGTGGATCTTTCGAATTTGACGAAAATGGAGAATATTCGCCCGATATTTTACTAAAAAGAGTGGAATGTACGGAATGCGGAGCAACCGTTGCGGGCTTATCTTTTACTTTGGATGGTGCAATTAAATGTTGGAATAAAGAATTTGATGGGCATCGATTAATACTAAGAAAGTATGGAGAAGGGAAAATTTATAATGTCGAACCCCAAAGTGCCATTAAAATCTTATCAAAATAATAGTAATTAAATTTAAATATTAGTAGATATCGAGAATAACCGATATCTTTTTAGTTAAGTATCTTGTAAACATGTTAATATTTTTATATAATTAGATAAATAATATAATATGGAGGATATTACACGATGAAAAACCGAGGCTTTACTTTAATAGAATTGCTAGCTGTCATTGTGGTCTTAGGTATTATCTTGGTGATTGCCATTCCCGGCGTATTAAAAATAATAAATCAATCAAAGATCGATACTTATAATAACCAAATGGAATTATTTAAAAATGCTGCAGCTAAGTATATTGTTCAATTTAGTAGTGAATTAACTGATCCTAATAATACGACCATTTCTTTAAAAATGTTAATGGATAAAAATTTGATTGATAGTAATATAAAAAATCCAATTACTAATACTAATTTTACTAATATTAATATAACAGTAAAAAGAGATGATATTAGTACTACTTATGGTATTTCAGAAGGCCCTAAATTGGTTAGTGGTATGATACCCGTATCATATGATGGTACTAATTGGATTAAAGCTGATATTAATAATACTAACTTTGGTTGGTATGATTATAGTATTCAGAAATGGGCTAATGCGGTAACTGTAACTAGTGCTAGTAGAGTTACTTATCAGGATGCTGCTATCGGTACAACTATACCTATGAGCGATATTAATGCCATGTGGGTATGGATACCTAGATATAAATATCTAGTACCTTCTGGTACTGGTCCTAGAGAAATAAAGGTTATATTTGAAACTAAATATACTCCTAAAGCTAGTGGTGATGCTACGACTACTTATTTAACTCATCCAGCTTTTACTTTAGATACAACCGAATTAGATGGTCTATGGGTAGGCAAATATGAAACAACTGGTACTATTACTGCTCCAACTATCAAACCCGATTTACAATCAATAAGAGTACAAACTGTAAAGGCAATGTATGATAGTGTAAAAACATATATTCAAAGTAATGCTACTTTTGGGTTTACTAATGATAATGATGCTCATATGATAAAGAATATGGAATGGGGTGCTATTACTTATCTATATTATAGTAGTTATGGCAAATATGGTAATAGTAGTTATGACAGTAATAATAAGGAAATTTATTTAAATAATAGTTCTACTTATATAACGGGAAGAAGTATGGGAACTTATGGTGGTAATGGTATTAAAACCACCTTACAAGATGGTACCAATCTATATGAATATGCACCGACTGGATATTTTACTTATGATGGGAAATGTGCTGTTATTAATGGTGTTTTACCATCACCATGTGATACTGGTGCAGTAGGGACTTCACTTACCGATAAAACATTAGCATATGGTGCTAGTACAACAGGTAATATTTATGGTGTATACGATATGAGTGGTGGTACATGGGAACATGTCATGGGTAACTATAATAGTGTTCTAGGTTCATCTGGATTTGCCACCTTACCTGATGCTAAATATTATGATTTATATACTTCTACTACTGGATATCATGGTGATGCTACTAATGCTGATGGTACTAATGGTTGGTATGATGATTATACAAACTTTATTACTGATGTCCAACCATGGTTTGTTAGGGGAGGACATGCTATATATGGTAGTCGCTCTGGGATATTTGCCTATAGTCTAGATACTGGCGCGGCTAGTAGTTATGCTACCTTTAGAGTAATTATAAGTCCAACAATTTAAACAGCTAAGGCTGTTTTTTTATTTGGGCGTTTGTGACAATAGTCTAAAAAAAGCATATAATTTAATGGTAGTTAAATTATATAATTTAAATTATATCTATGATATAATAAAAGAAGGATGTGGTTTTATGAGAGCAATTGTAACAGCTGGGGGAACTGGGGGTCACATATATCCAGCTATTGCCATAATCAATAAAATAAAAGAAAAGGAACCAAATAGTGAAATATTATACATAGGCACTCATAATCGTATGGAAAAAGATATTATACCAAGTTATGATATTAACTATATGGCTTTAGAAGTAACTGGTTTTAAACGAAAATTATCCTTTACTAATATTAAAACAATTATTAATTTTATTAAGGCAGTAAGAAAAGTTAAGAAGATTATAAAAGATTTTGATCCAGATATTGTTATTGGTGTCGGTGGTTATGTAACAGCACCAGTAATATATAGTGCTAAAAAGTTAGGATATAAAACTTTTATTCATGAACAAAATAGTATTCCTGGATTAGCTAATAAATTTTTAAGCCGTTATGCTGATATTATTGGCGTATCATTACCTAGTTCTATTAATTATTTTGAAAAGAATAAGGCCATCTTTACTGGTAATCCATGTAGTGAAGAAGCTATAAAGAAAAAACCAATTGATAAGAAAATATATGGTTTAAATAGTAATAAGAAGTTAGTATTAATTGTTTTGGGATCCCTAGGTTCAATGGTCTTAAATGATATTATCATTAAGAGTTTAGCGCTATTTAGTGGTAAAGATTATGAAATTATATATGTTACTGGTAAAGATTATTATGAAGATACGATTAAAGATTTAAAGATACCTAGTAATGTTAAAGTAGTACCATATATTGATAATTTAGTACGCACTATGAAAGTAGCTGATATTATGGTATCTAGAGCAGGAGCAACTACTATTAGTGAAATTACAGCCGTAGGTATTCCTACAATTTTTATCCCTAGTCCTTATGTTCCAAATAATCATCAGATGAAAAATGCTTTAGAATTAGTTAATAAAGATGCCGCCATGATATTAGAAGAAAAAGATATTAAAGGTGATATATTAGTTCGCACTATCGATAATTTATTTAAAGATCATTATAAATATAGTATTATTAAAAAGAATTGCCAAGAATTAGGTATAACTAATAGTGCAACTAAAATATATGAAGTGCTTAAAAAAGCCATAGATAGGTGAAAATATGAATGATATTATCAATAAAATAAAGACTGCTAAAATAGGAAAAGTATTAGAAAATGTATATATGAAAGATTTTACTACCTATAAAGTAGGAGGTAAAGTTACAGCTATTATCTATCCTAAAGATGAAAAAAAATTAATTTCGTTAATTAAAATAGCACGAAAGAACGATATAAAATATAAAATTATTGGTAGTGGATCAAATGTTATATTTAGTGATAATGATTATGATGGTATAATTATAAAGCTAGATAATTTTAATCATTTAGATATTGATGATACAGTTATAACAGTCGGTGCTGGTTATAGTTTAATGAAATTAGCTATTGCTATGTCTAGAAGAGGATTAACTGGTTTAGAGTTTGCTACTGGTATTCCAGGAACAATAGGTGGAGCAGTATATATGAATGCTGGTGCTTATAAAAGTGATATGGGATATATAGTAAGTAAAGTAAAGGTTTTAACTCCTGAACTACAAATAAAATATTTATATAATCGCGATATGAATTTTCATTATCGAACATCTTTTATTCAAAAGAATCCTAACTATATATGTTTAGAAGCTACTATTGTTTTAAAACATGGTGATCGTGATCTAATTATGGAAGTTATCGAAGATCGTAAACAACGTCGTTTAATTTCCCAACCATTAGAATATCCTAGTGCTGGTAGTGTCTTTCGTAATCCAGAAGATGATTTTGCAGGCCGTATAATCGAAGAATGTGGCCTTAAGGGTAAAAAGGTTGGGGGTGCAATGATCAGTCGCAAACACGCTAATTTTATTGTTAATGCCCATAAAGCTAGTGCTAATGATATAAAAGAATTAATAGATTTAGTCAAAGAAAAAGTAAAAACAAAATTTAATATTGAATTAAAAGTTGAACAAGAATTTGTTAATTGGGAGTAGATAACCATGAGAAGAGTAAAGAGGAAGAAGATTAGATTGAGTAGAGTTATATTAGCTTTACTTTTAATATATTTATTAATATATCTTTTTGGGGATGTATTTAAAACCAAGCTAACTAATATTAATATTTTGGGTAATGAATTATATGAGAATTTTTTAAGTGATCAAAAAGTTATGGAATTAGCAGGTATCGATAATTATCCTAATTGTTTTTTAACTAGTGCTTCCTCTATTAAAAGGAAATTATTAGGTAATCCATATATTAAAGATGTTAAAGTAAAAAGAAAATGGTTTTGTCGTATGGATATTACAATTGAAAGAAATAAGATTTTATTTCAAAAACGTAGTGATAATAAAATAGTATTAGAAAATGGCGAAGAAATATTAAGTGATTATAAGTTTAATCAAATACCTATCTTAATTAATTATGTTCCGAAAACAGAATATAAAAAATTAATTAAAGAAATGAAATTAATTAATGAACCTATCTTAGCTAGAGTATCAGAGATTGAATATGATCCTAACGAAGTAGATAAAGAACGTTTTTTATTGTCGATGACTGATGGTAATTATGTTTATTTAACTTTATATCGATATGATCAATTAAACTATTATTTAAAGATTTTACCAGAGTTAGAAGGGAAGAAAGGAATCTTCTATTGGGATTTAGGTAATTATTTTAAAATTATCGAATAGTAGTCCTTTTTTCTTTTACAAACAACAATTTTTTATGTTATAATGTTAGCAGTATATAAGGAGCGATATTATGAAGAAGATATATACTAGTATTGATATTGGTTCTGATACTATTAAGATGTTAGTATGTGAAATGTATAAGAATAAATACAATATTTTAGCTACTTCTTCTGTTCCCTCTAAAGGAGTTAAACGTGGTCTGATCGTGAATGCTGATGAAGTAACAGAAGCTATTAAGACTTGTTTAAAAGATATAGAAGAAATGCTCGGTGTTAAAGTGGACAAGGTTATTGCTACAGTACCTTCTTATTTTGCTAATTTTGCATTAGTAGAAGGTTATACAACTATTACTAATAATGAAAAAGAAGTAAAAGGTGCTGATATAGTTAGAGCTCTTCAATCATGTGTCTATAATAAATTACCTGATGATCGTGAACTAGTAACTATTATTCCATTAGAATTTGGTTTAGATGACCAGAAGGGTATAAAAGATCCCAAAGGTATGGTGGGAATAAAATTAGAAGCTAAAGCTGTAATGGTTACAACACCAAAGAAAAATATTTATTCAGTGGTAAGTGTTTTAGAAAGTGTTGGTCTAGAAGTAATCGATATTACTTTTGGAGCCATTGGTGATTATCAAGAATTACATACTACTAAAACTGATACATGTGTTGGTGCGATCATTAATATTGGAGCTGAAACTACTAATGTATCGATCTTTAATAAAGGTGTTATCATTAAGAATGAAGTTTTAAATATTGGTGGTAAGAATATCGATAATGATTTAGCGTATATCTATAAATTAGATAAGAACGATGCTAAGGAGATAAAAGAACAATTTGCCGTAGCAAGTAAACGATATGCTCAAATAAATGAAACTTATAATGTTGTTAATCTACATAATGAAGAATTAAGATTAAATCAATATGAAGTATCAGAAGTAGTTATGTCTAGAGTTATCGAAATATTAAAACTTGCAAAAAAACAGATAAATCTCTTAACAAATAAGCAAATTGATTATATAATTGTATCAGGAGGAGTTAGTGAACTTCCGGGATTTCATCTCATCATAGAAGAAGTATTAGGTCAGAATGGTTATGTGGCTAATATTAAGACTTTAGGTGTTAGACATAATAAGTTCTCTTCACTAATTGGGGTTATTAAATACTTTGATGAAAAATTATCACTACGTGGTAAGGATTATTCGATGTTTAGTAACGACCAAACCCAAGATCTAATATCTACTAGAAAGAGATTATTAAACTTTTCTAATGATTCAGTTATTGGTAAAGTTTTTGGATATTTTTTTGATAATAATTAAGGAGGATATATATGTTTGGATTAGAAATGGATCAATTAGCTAAAATAAAAGTTATCGGTATTGGTGGAGCAGGAAACAATGCTGTTAATCGTATGATTGAATCTGGTATTCAAGGTGTTGAATTTATTGTAGCTAATACTGATCTACAAGTACTTAACAGTTCAAAAGCAGAAATAAAGATTCAAATAGGGGCCGAACTAACTGAAGGTCTTGGAGCAGGGGCTAATCCTGAAATAGGTAAACAAGCAGCAGTTGAATCAAAACAACAACTAGAAGATGCTTTACGTGGCGCTGATATGGTGTTTATTACATGTGGTATGGGTGGTGGAACTGGTACTGGTGCAGCACCTGTCATAGCTGAAATAGCACAAGATTTAGGAGCTTTAACCGTTGCTATTGTTACTAAACCTTTCTCATTTGAAGGTAAGAAAAGAATGGAATATGCTTTAGCAGGTATCGAAGATTTAAGAGGTAATGTCGATACTTTAATTGTTATTCCAAATGATCGTTTAAGAGAAATAATCGATAAGACTACACCTATGTTAGATGCTTTTAAAGAAGTAGATAATGTATTAAGAAGAGGTGTTCAATCAATATCTGATCTGATTGCTGTAGCTGGTTTAGTTAATCTAGATTTTGCTGATGTTAAAGCAGTAATGAAAGATCGTGGTAATGCTTTAATAGGTATAGGTATAGGTATGGGTGAGGATAGAGCTATAGAAGCAGCTAAACAAGCTGTATCTAGTCCCCTATTAGAAGCTAGTATAGCAGGAGCGACTGATGCTATTATTAATATTACTGGTGGTAATACTTTAACTTTATTTGAAGCTGAACAAGCAGCTGAAGTAGTTAGAGCAGCAGCTAATACTGATATTAATACTATTTTTGGAGCTGTTATCAATGAAAATCTAACAGATGAAGTAATAGTAACAGTAATTGCTACTGGTTTTGAATCTAATAGTGAACCTCTATATAATACTGTTACTAATAATAGAAGAAATACTACTATCGATGAAGAAGTAGAATCAGAATTAGATATACCACCGTTTTTAAGAAGTGGAAAGTTCTAAGAATATCAATTGATATTCTTTTTTTTTGTAAAAATATAACAATTACTATATATAAATAATGAATAAATATAAAACAACTGGTTATTAATAATATTAGAAATAAAGGAGGAATATATATGAAACAGAAAAAAAGAGGTTTTACTCTAGTAGAATTGCTAGCGGTAATAGTTATATTAGGAGTAATATTATTAATAGCTGTACCTAGTGTTTTAAGTATCATAGATGGCGCTAGATCAGATTCATTTTTATCTACTGCTAGGATGATGGTTTCAGGTGCTAGAACTAAAGCAGCAGCTGATCCGGCTATTGTACCAGCAACTAATTTAACAGCAACACCATTATTATTAACAGAGTTAAATCTCGATAATATAGGTAAAGATCCTGATGGAGGACCATATGGAGCTAATTCATATGTCTATATTGTTAAAGATGGAACAGGTTTAATTCGTTATTTTGTAACCTTACAAGGTTCTAAACGAGCAATTAACTTAGTAGAAGATGTCGATATTGCAGGCACTACTCCTGGAGCAACCACAGTTGCTGATCCTGTAGTCACTACAGGTACCATAACCTTAGATGGTGAAACATATAACATTAATGCTACAACATAGTATGTAAACTATTATTAATTTAATTGACTATATTATGCATTTAGTGTTATAGTAATAATATGGATAATATTGGGATGGGAGGTATAGGTAGTAAGTGAAAATCTATCGAAATGGATTTACACTAGTCGAACTATTAGCCGTCATTGTGGTATTAGCAATTATATTTGCTATAGCTGTTCCCAATGTCATACATATTATTGATAATACTAGAAAAGATTCATTTTTATCAACTGCTAGCATGATGATCAAATCAGCTAGAACAAAAATGTCATCTAATGCTAAATACGTACCATCAGCTGGTTATGTAAAAGCTATTTTATTAACTAATTTAGATATGGATAGTGCTGAAAAAGATGCTGATGGTGGTACATATGGAGCTAATTCATATGTATATATTGCCAAAGATAATAGTAACGCAGTTCATTTTTATGTAACCTTACAAGGTTCTAAAAGAGCTATCAATCATGTTGAAGAGAATAATGTTGAAACTGCTATTCCCGGTACATCGGCTACAGCTGTAGCCCCAATTACCGAAGGACAAACAGTAATATTAGAAGAAATGGAATATGGATATGAAGCTATTCCATAAAGTAAAAATATTCTTAGTAAGGAGGATATTGACCGATGAATAGAAATAAGAAAGGATTTACCTTAGTAGAGTTATTAGCTGTAATCGTTGTCTTAGCTGTCATCTTAGCTATTGCTATTCCTAATGTCTTAGGAATTATTGATAATGCTAGAAAAGATTCCTTTGCATCAACTGCTAAAATGATGATTGAAGCAGCGAAGACAGTTGCTACTAGTAAAGCACAATATGTCCCATCAGCTACAGGATATGGCCGTATTATTCCATGGGATGTTCTAAGCCTAGATAATGCTACTAAAGATGCCGATGGCGGATCTTATACAACAGCTGAGTGTTATGTCGTAGTAGTAAATCAATCTGGCACCTTACGTTATTTTGTTACTCTCAAAGGTTCAAAAAGATCAGTTGACAGAAAAGAAGCAACAACTATTGTCGTCGATAGTGATACTACCGTAACAGCTACTGTTGTTGGCACTGCTTATACTGATTTTGGTGGCGTAACTGGTCTTAATATAACAATCGAAGCAGCAACATAAAAACTGAGTAAAACTCAGTTTTTTTATTTATATTTATAAATAAATAAGGGTATGCTAAACTATAATAGGAGGCTAGAAGATGAAGAAAAAAGGATTTACTTTAATCGAATTATTAGCTGTTATCGTTATATTAGCGTTAGTATTAACTATTACTATTCCTACTATCATCAATGCGATGGAAAATTTAAAAAGAGATTCCTTTGCATCAACTGCTAAACTAATGATATCAAGTGCTAAAGATAAAGTATCAAAAGATGCTACCATTAAACTTCCTCCTAATAACTATGATGCTACTATTATTACTCTTAGTTATTTAAAATTAGAAAACGTTACCAAAGATGTCGATGGTGGTTTTTATAGTAAAATTAACTCATATGTTCTGATAACTAAATTAAACAATAAAATTGTCTATTATGTAACTTTACAAGGTTCTAAACGAAGTATTGATTTAACTAAAGAAGGAACGATCGATACTACTAAAGTAGTAGCCGGCACTGATGTTACTTTACCTAGATTAATAGGTAGTACTTATACTTCAACTGAATTAGGTGAAGCAGAAACTTTTACGGTAACAGTAAAATATTCATATTAACTGAGTTAAACTCAGTTTTTTATTGTATAATAAAGATAGGTGATAGAATGGAATTATTGATTGGATCACATGTTTCGTATACTAAAGATAGCCAATTACTAGGTAGTGTTGAAGAAGCAATCAATTATGGTGGTAAGACCTTTATGTTTTATACTGGAGCGCCTCAAAATAGTGTTAGAACCGATATCGATAATGAATTAATTAAGAGAGCTAAAGAATTGATGAAAGAACATCATATTAATATTAAAGATGTTGTAGTTCATGCCCCATATTTAGTTAATTTAGCTAATGATACTAAACACCATTTTGCTATTACTTTTTTAAAACAAGAAATAAAAAGATGTGAACAATTAGGTATCAATAAGATGGTTATTCATCCTGGTAGTCATATTGGATTAGGAATAGAAGAGGGTATAGATAACATAGTAGCTGGTTTAAATTCAATTATTGACCCTGATCAAAAAGTAATTATCTGTTTAGAATTAATGTCAGGTAAAGGTAGTGAATGTGGAACTAATTTTAATGAATTAAAACGCATTATTAGTAATGTTAAATATAGTGATAAAGTAGGAGTATGTTTAGATACTTGTCATCTAAATGATGCTGGTTACAATATGGCTAACTTTAATCGAGTATTAGATGAATTTGATCAGATAATAGGATTAGATAAATTATTAGTTATGCATATTAACGATAGTAAAAATGCTAAAGGATCACATAAGGATCGCCATGCTAATATTGGCTATGGTAGTATTGGATTTAACAACTTATTAAATATTATTTATCATCCTAAATTAAAAAATATTCCGAAGATATTAGAAACACCATATATTGATGATGGTATAAAAGGTACTATTAGAGCTTTCCCCCCATATAAATTTGAAATTGATATGATTAAAGCTAAGAAATTTAATGATAAACTATATGAAGATATTAAAAAATATTATTTAAAAACAGAATAATTAACCATTTATTCTGTTTTTAAATTCTACATATAATTTTTCAATCTTATTATATGATTCTTCACTTAATTGTAATTTTAATTCTTGTAATAATCCTTTGGGATTACCATGTAAAAGAGTACGCCAATAATCTTTTAAGTATTTATAAATGATTGCTGTTTCTTCATCATTAAGGTCAATTCCTTCTTTTAAAGCAAAATTCTTAATATCATCAACTGTCAAACGTTTAATATATTCTTGAATTAAAAAATCATTCATATCATCACCTCTATTATAAGATATGACGAAATTTAGATTGTATGTGATAAAATATAAGGTATAATATAAAAAAGGAGTGAGCATATGAAATACAAGATGAAATTTAGCAGGTATAAACCTCTTCGAGCACTCCAAGAAATAATTGATAAAAGATACAGTATTATATCAATAATTATTATTGGTTTATTTTTACTTCTTATTTTTAAATTATATAATTTACAGATCTTAAGGACTGAATACTATACTAAAAATTTGTCTTTATTAAATGAAAAAATAATTGACGGATCTTCTTCACCTAGAGGTCGTATATATGACCGCAATTATAATCTATTAGTTGATAATAAAGCCGTAAAGACAATCTATTATAAGAAACCTAGTGGTATTAAAACTAAAGAAGAAATACAATTAGCATATCAAGTAGCTACTTTACTTGATTTGCCTTATCAAAAACTAAATAAAACTAATTTAAAAGCGTTTTGGTTAATTAATAATCCAACTGAAGGTAAAGCTAAAATTAAGGCTAAAGAATGGCAATTATTAAAGGAAAGAAAATTAACAACTGATGATATTTATAAACTTAAATTAGAAAGAATCACTGATGAAGAGTTAAATAAATATAATAATCTAGATAAGGAAGCCGCATATCTATATTATTTAATGAACCAAGGTTATTATTATGATGAACACATAATAAAAAATGAAAAAGTAACTGATAGTGAATATGCTATTATTTCCGAAAACATTCATAAGTTAAAAGGTTTTAACACTAAACTAGATTGGGAAAGAGTATATTTATATGGTGATACTTTACGTACTATTTTAGGTAATGTATCTAGTGAAAAACAAGGTATTCCATATGAATTAAAAGATTACTATTTAGCTCATGGTTATAGTTTAAATGATCGAGTAGGTATCAGTTATTTAGAATATCAATATGAGAATATATTAAAAGGACAAAAACCTAAATATCGGGTCCTAGCTAATAATAATTATCAATTAGTTAGTGAAGGTAGTAGAGGTAACGATATTGTATTAACGATCGATATAAAGTTACAACAAGAAGTAGAAAAGGTCTTAACTGAAGAAGTATTAGCTGCTAAGAAGGAATTAAATACTGAGTATTATAATCGTTCCTTTGTAACTATTATGGATCCTAAATCAGGTGAAATATTAGCGATGGCTGGTAAACAAGCTATTAAATCAAACGATGAATATAAAGTATATGATTATACTCCAGGCATTGTTACTTCACCAGTGGTAGTGGGTTCAGTTATTAAAGGGGCTTCTATTATGGTGGGTTATAAGAATGGTATTATCGATATTGGTAGTAAATTTTTAGATGAATGTATAAAAATTAAAAGCACTCCACTTAAATGTTCATGGCGTACTTTAGGATGGGTAGATGATTTAAATGCTCTAAAATATTCATCTAATGTCTATCAATTTAAAATTGCTATTGCTTTAGGTGGTGGTGTATATCAATATAATCAACCTTTAGTTATTAATCCTAAAGCTTTTGATATCTATCGTAATTTTTATCAACAGTTTGGATTAGGAGTTAAAACAGGAATAGATCTACCAATAGAAAGTTTAGGATATAAAGGTAATAGTACTAAGTCGGGCCATTTATTAGACTTTGCTATGGGCCAATATGATACCTATACTCCTATTCAATTATTACAATACGTTAGTACTATTGCTAATGATGGTTATCGTTTAACCCCTCATCTTTTAAAAGAAGTATACGAATCAACTAAAAATGAAGAATTAACGAAGATGATTTATCAAGTAAATCCCCAAGTATTGAATAAAATAGATATAGATGATAAATATATAAAGAGAGTTCAAGATGGTTTTAAAGCTGTAATGCAAGGTATTCTAGGTTATGGTTATATGGGCAGTGTTCCTAAACCAGCTGGTAAAACCGGAACATCGCAAAGTTTTATTGATACTGATGGTGATGGCGTAGTCGATAAAGAGACAATTAGCAATACATTTGCTGGTTATGCTCCTTATGATAATCCTAAGATGGCTATTACCGTCGTTTCACCAGATGTTAGTCATTATGATAACCGTACTAATTATCGGACAATGGTCAATAAACGTATAGCATCACGAATTGCAAATAAATTCTTTGAAATTTACCAATAATTTGATATAATAGGAAACGGATTATTGAAGGAGGTATATACATGCGTGAAAGAATTACACTAGTTTGTTCTATTTGTAAAGAAGAAAATTATCGAACAATTAAAAACAAGAAGAATGATCCCGATCGTTTAGAAATAAAAAAATATTGTTCAAGATGTCGTAAAACTACTGTCCATAAGGAGAAAAAATAATAATTTATCATACAGGGAGGTTTTATTATGATAAATGTTAATGATTTTAAGACTGGGGTTACTATTTCATATGATGGAAACATTTATCAAGTACTAGAATTCCAACATGTTAAACCAGGTAAAGGTCCAGCTTTTGTTCGTAGCAAATTAAAAAATTTAAGGACCAAAGCTATTATCGATCATACTTTTAATGCTGGTATTAAGGTTGAAAAAGCTCATGTCGATAAACGACCAATGCAATATTTATATTCAATGGGTGATATCTATTATTTTATGAATATGGATAATTATGAACAAATTGAAGTAAGTAAAGATATAATTGGTGATAGTGTGGACTTTTTAAAAGAAAATCTAGATGTTGAAATAGTATCATTTGAAGGCCAAATCTTAGATATATTATTACCAGATAAGATTGATTTAAAAGTAACTAAAGCTGAATCAGCAGTAAGAGGTAATACATCATCTAATGCTTATAAAGATGCTACCTTAGAAACTGGTTTAGTAGTTAAAGTACCATTATTCATCAATCAAGGTGAAATGATAATAGTATCTACAAGAGATGGAAAATATGTATCAAGAGCTTAAAATATAAAGAAAAGAGAGTATTTATCTCTCTTTTTTTTGGAATAATTTCTATCTCCTACAATATAATTTACTAGAAAATAATGGAGGGATACTTATGATTAGTAAACAAGGACTATGGTTTTTAACATTGATTAGTTTAGTATTAGTATTAAGTGTCTATTATATTACGATGCCTAATGAATTATTACTTACTAATAATAATCAATATGTTGATGACAGTAAGAATAAAACTGATAATGAAACAACTATTGAAATAGTAGAAAGTGATTATTTAACAGCTTTACGAGTAGCTGATATGGACAAAAGAATAACTAACCTTAAAGAATTACAGACTATTCTTACTAATATTGAAACTACTGTCGATGAAAAGAATAATGCTTATGAACAAATAAAATATTTAGATATAGTTAAAGGCTTAGAAGAAAAATTAGAAAGTAAAATAAAAAATGAAATTAAAAAAGATGTCTTTATTAAAGTAGAAAATGATCATATTAAAGTAGTAGTAGCTAGTAAAGATCATAATTATACGGTAGCTAATAATATAATGCGCAGTATCCAAGAAGAATTTGATAATAAAGTATATATTTCGGTTAAGTTCCAAGCTTAATCAAACTCTTATATGGTAGGCTTTTTCTCTCACTAAAAAATATCTTTTTCATACAATATTATAGCAGATATATATATACCACTTTGTCTTAAGAAAGTGAGGGAAAAAGATGAGTAAGGGAATACTAACCAAAAGGGAACGCGAAGTTTTTAACTTACTGGTATTAAATAAGTCGACCAAAGAGATAGCCTCTGATTTACATATAAGCGAAAAAACAGTTAGAAATCACATATCAAATGTAATGCAGAAACTAGGAGTTAAAGGCCGAGCACAAGCAGTCGTTGAACTATTAAAACTTGGAGAAATAGTGTTATAAGTCGTATATCATTACGACTTTTTTCATATTATTTTATTGATAGGAGATGATAGAATGTGGAAAATGATATCATATAGAGCTAGTTATGTGACGATAGTCACTTTATTTTTGTTATTGTTAGTATATATTATCCCTAAAGAAAATGAATATAGCTTGGATCTGTTAAAAAAACAACAATTAGAATATATTAATTTTAGTAATAAAGGCGAAGTTATTTACTTATTAGATAGTAATAATTATGTAGCTAAAACTAATATTATTTTATCTAGTAGAGCTAATACAATAGAGAATAAAGCCAAAGAATTATTAGAAGCTCTTATTATAGGTAATAGTAAAGAAAGTTCTCTAATAGGTGGTTTCAGACCTATTATTCCATCTGGTACAAAAGTAAATAATATTAAATATAATGCAGGGTTAATAGAAATAGATTTTTCGAAACAATTATTGGATGTCGATGAATTATATGAAGAAAAGATGGTAGAAGCGATAGTATATACACTAACAAGTATTGAAGGCGTAAATAAGATCTTAATTAGTGTTGAGGGGAAATATTTAACTAAGTTACCTAAAACTAATACGGTCTTATTAGGAGCTTTAGATAAAAATTTTGGTATCAATAAAATATATAATATTGATCACACTAGTAATATAACTAGTGTAACAATCTATTATTTAAATAGATTTAAAGATTATAATTATTATGTCCCAGTTACTAAATATGTAAATGATAAAAAAGATAAAATTAAAATTATTATCGATGAATTATCGGGCGGTCCAATTTATGAAACTAACTTGATGAGTTTTCTAAATACTCAAACTAAGTTATTAAATTATGAACGCCAAGATAATAAATTAATTCTTAATTTTAATGAGTATATTCTATCTGATATTTTAGAAAAAAACATCTTAGAAGAGGTAAGTTATTGTATTGCTTATTCGGTGTTTGATAATTATGATGTTGATTCAGTAGTCTTTAGTGTCGATAATGAAATAGTAAAAACTGTATCAAAAACATTGAATAATAAATAAAAATATTGTATAATCAAAATACATTTGCATAGAATGTATTTTGTTTATGTCCTGGTAGCTCAGCTGGATAGAGCCGCGCCCTTCTAAGGCGTTGGTCGGGGGTTCGAATCCCTCCCAGGACGCCATTATTATGTAAGCTAAAAAGAATGATAAAATCATTCTTTTTTTATATTTTATGAGAGGAAATATAATTAGAGACAAGAAAATAATAATCAAGGAGGTATTCATATGTGTTTAAAAAATATATCTGGGTTAGGCAAGATGATTTAAAAGATTGCGGAGTAGCTTCTTTACTTACTATTATAAAAACATATAGAGGTAATATATCCAAAGAAGCATTAAGAATATTAAGTAAGACAACCAGGGATGGAACGAGTGCCTATGATTTAATGGTAGCAGCTAAGAAGATGGGGTTTGCTGTTAAAGGTATAAAGGGTAATATCAAAGATTTACAACAAGAAAACATCTTATTACCATGTATAGCTCATGTCATTATTAATAATTCTTATAAACATTATATAGTAATTCATAAGATCAATAAAAAAAAGAAAACACTTATTATAGCTGATCCAAGTACTGGTATAAAAAAATACACCTTTAATGAATTTGCTAAGATATGGACTGGGGTTCTAATTATTTTATATCCCATTAAAAGAATACCAGTATTAAAGAATATAAAAACTTTAAAAACTTTTTTATATGAATTATTAATTACTTATCAACAAGAATTACTTATTATTTTTATCTTTTCAATCTTTATGACAATTTTAAATATAGGTAATTCCTTTTACTTAAAGATCTTAATAGATAATATGATAATAACTAAATCACTTCATAATTTATATCTAATCTTTATCCTTTTTATCTTTATTATTATCATCAAATGTTTAACAGATCTATTTAGAAAAAACATCTTAATATATTTGAATAGACATATTGATACTACTGTCTTTAATGATATATTTAAACATCTTATGGTACTTCCTTATTCCTATTATAAAACCCGTACTACTGGCGAAATAATTAATAGAATAAATGATCTAAATCATATTAAAGAATTTATAAGTAGAATAGTATTAGGTATTTTCATCGATATAATTTTAATTATAATAGTAGGTATTGTTTTATTCTTTATTAATCAAACCTTATTTATAATAAGTATTATATTAGCTATTATCTATATTGGTATAAGTATTTTTTATAATCCTATTTTAGATAAATATATTAATGAAATAAAACAACAAGAAGCTAAAGTATCATCATATTTAGTAGAATCTATTAATAGTTTTGAAACAATTAAAGGGTTAAATATTAATGATAATATTACCAATAATTTAAGTTTTAAATATGATGAATATTTATATAACTACTATCATTTTAATTATTTATGTAATATCCAAAGTTTTTTAAAAGACTTTCTTAATCAATTTAGTATAGCTATTATCTTATTAATTGGTAGTATTCAAGTAATCAATCAAGAAATGACCTTAGGAACGTTACTATCTTTTAATGCTCTTATGATATATTTTTTAGAGCCTATCAAAAGTATTATTGATCTTAGTCCAATAATCAAATATACTAGTATCTCCCTAAGAAGATTATTTGAATTATACGATGTAAAAGGGGAACAGTTAAAGGCCAATAATAAAGAATTAACTTATCGTATGAGTGGTAATATTGATATTACTAACTTTAATTTCTCATATAATAATCGCGATTATATTCTTAATAATATTAATTTAAAGATAAAAAGTAAAGAGAAAGTATTAATAGTAGGGCCAAGTGGTGAAGGTAAAAGTACTTTATTAAAGTTATTAATGCGATATTATAATATTGACAATAATAAAATATTTATCGATGGTATTGACCTTAATAATTATAGTCTTAATTATTTGCGTCATAATATTTGTTATGTATCACAAAATGAAACTTTATTTACTAACTCTATTTATAATAATATTAATCTAGATCGTGAATATCCATATGAATATTTTTTAAATATATGTAAACTAACTTATGTTGATGCAATATATAAAAATAATCCTTTAACATTCGATATGTTAATAGAAGAAAATGGTTTTAATATATCAGGAGGAGAAAGACAACGTATTATTCTAGCTAGAACATTGATGAAAGATAATAGTATTTATCTATTTGATGAAAGTTTTAATGAAATGGATATTGAATTAGAAAGAAAGATTATTAAAAACATATTAAAGTTATTAAAAGATAAAACTATTCTATTAATATCTCATCGTTTAGTTAATAGTGATCTATTTGATAAAGTAATATATATGAATAATAATACCATAACTAATATTAAAACTAATCAAAAGGTTGATAATCATGGTTAGTTATCCTTATATTAGTAAAAATGTTTTTTTCACCAAAAAACCTAGTTTTATATTATGGTATTTAAGTTTTCTTTTCATCATTTTATTGAGCTTATATCTTCTTATCTTTAATTTTCAATACGATTTAAATTATTCCACAAAAGGAATCATAATATATGATGAAAAGTATTATTTAAAATTATATATCGATATAAAAAATCTCAATAAAGTAGTACAAAGTAACATATTAGCGGTAGATAATAAAAAATATCCATATAAAATCATCGATATTAGTAGTGAAATAATGGTCGATAACAATAATTTGATTAATTATAAAGAGGTATTGGTTGAATGCTCTCTACCATCTAATAAACTTATTAAAAATAATATTATTGATCTTAATATTAACTATAAAAAAACATTACTAGTAGAAATTATTTATAATTTTATCACTGGAAAGGAGAATTAATATGTATGAATTAACTGATAAACAATTAATAAATGTTGTTGGTGGAATAGGAGTATGGGGCATGGTATCAATTGTAGGTATCGTAGTATTCTTAATTGGTATAATTGATGGTTTTGTTAGGCCACTAAAATGTAATAGATAAGGAGGGGGTTTATGATTACATTAACTAATAATGAATTAATTGGAATAAAAGGGGGACTTAATATATCAGGGACTTTAATTAATTCATTTACTCGTGGTTTTAGTCTTATTTTAGAAATATCTCGTAGCTTAGGTACAGCCCTTAGAAGAATATATAGTCATAATTTATGTCCACTATGATAAATATAACTAATAAGAAAGTAAAATATACTTTATTAATAATACTAATACCTATAGCTATGGTTATATTTAATATATATTTATCAACTTTACTTAATAGTGGAAGAATTATTGGTACTATTTTTAGAGGCATATATGAAGGTAATATCATAAAAGATACATTAACATGTATCTTTTAATTATCATTTTTATTCTGGTATATTCATAGTTTATATTGATATCTTTTATTACATATAATGTATTAACAGTCAGGATGAAAAATCTGTTGTATATTTGGGCTTAAAGTGATATAATCTCAATAGAAAGAAACAGAAGGGAGGGAACTAGAATGACTCATGTGGTTGTAAGAAACGGTAATGTTGATGGTGCTTTAAAGAAATTTAAGCAAAAAGTAGCTAGAAGTGGCCTCCCCTCAGAGTTTAAAAAGAGAGAACATTACGAAAAACCTGGTATAAGAAGACGTAAAGCAAAGGCAGAAGCTATTAAAAATAGCAGGAGGTTACAAAGAAGGGAAAGGGATTAAGCAATGAAAAAACTTAATGAACTTTTCGAAGGTCAAGAAGCTATCGAAATTAAATCTATTCAAGAAGATTCCAGAGTAAAGGATGATAATTATTTATTCTGTTGTATAGAAGGATTAACAGTCGATGGACATGATTATGCTAAGCAAGCAGTAGAAAATGGGGCAGTAGCAGTAGTAGCATCAAAAGATGTTGATGTTAATGTCCCAGTAATTAAAGTAAAAGATACGAATAGAGCCATGTCCTTGGCTCTTTCGAAGTTTTATGACGAACCCGAAAAGAAAATTAAAATGATAGGTATTACTGGTACTGATGGTAAAACAACCTTGGCTACTATTATCTATCAACTAATTAATAAATTAGATAAAGGTGGTTATATTGGTACTAATGGTGTTTGGTGTCCAGATTTTCATTTTAGTACTAAATTAACAACTCCATTACCAAGAGAATTATATGCTTATCTAGATGATTTTGTAAAAAAAGGATGTCATTATGTAACAATGGAAGTATCATCAGAAAGATTAATGGCTAATCGTTTAGATAATCTTTTATTTGATATGGCTATATATACTAATATAACACCTGAGCATTTAAATAATCATAAGACCATGGAAAATTATATTCAATCTAAATGTAAACTATTTAAAGCTGTTAAAAATGATGGTTATTGTATAGTTAATAATGATGATGAGTATGCTAATGATATTAAGGAAGCCTGTAATGGTAAATTAATTACTTATGGTATCGATAATAAAGCTGATATAATGGCTAGTGATATTATAGTAAACGAAGATAGATTGCAATTTAAATTACATCTATTTGATCAACAATATGATATTATTAGTCCACTATCTGGTCGTTTTAATGTATATAATTTAATGGCTGCTATTATAGCGTGTCAATCATTAGGATTTAATATTGATGATATAATTGTCAATATAAAACAATTAGAACCAGTATCAGCTCGCGCTGAATCGTTAGATTTTGGTCAACCATATAAAATAATAATTGACTATGCTCACACAGCTAATGCTTTAAAAAATTTATTAGAGTATGTTAAGATTATTGCTAAAGGTAAAATAATTACCATAACTGGATCAGCAGGAGGCCGTGATCGAGAAAAAAGACCAGTAATGGGTAAGGTAGTAACTGATTTATCTGATCATGTTATTTTTACAGCTGATGATCCTAGAATGGAAGACCCTAACGATATTATTGATGATTTAATAGCTAAAGTTAAAGATACTAAAAACAATTATGAACGAATAGTAGATCGAGCAGAAGCAATTAGAAAAGCTTTATCGATAGCCAATAAAGATGATATAATTGTTATAGCCGGTAAAGGTCGCGATGATTATATGTATGTTGGTAATGGTACAGTACCTCATAGTGATGTTGAAGTAATTAGAAAATATTTTAATAGATAGGAGATTAAAATGAGTTTAATTAAATTATTGAACGATGATATGATTAAAGCTATGAAAGAGCATAATAAACGTGAATTATCAGTTATTAGAATGGTTAAAGCTGCTATTCAACTAGAAGAAATTAATAAACAACAAGAATTAACTGATGAAGATGTTATTGGTATCATTATGAAACAAGTTAAAATGCGTCATGATTCAATTACTGAATTTAAAAAAGGTAATAGAGATGATCTAGTAGAAGAAACTGAAAAAGAGATTACTATTTTGAATAAATATTTACCTGAACAATTAAGTGATGAAGAAGTAGAACAGATTATTGATCAAGTAATTAAAGAATATAACTATTCAAGCAGTAATGATATGGGCAATATTATGCGAGAAGTAGTACCTAAAGTTAAAGGTAAATATGATTTAAGTAAAGTAAATGCGATAATAAAAAATAAATTAAGTTAAAGAAGACTTCATAATAAGTCTTTTTTTTTAATATCATTTATTAGGTGGCTAATATGAATATAATACGTAAAGTAGTTGACTTTATTAACGATGATGAAATGAAATTAACCATAACAGCTAATAAGATTTATGTTGTTAATTATATTGAAATACTTAGATTTACTGATAGGTTAATTATTGTTAAATATAATAAAGGAAAAATTACTATTGAAGGACAAGAATTAATGATTACAAAATTGTTAAATAATGAGCTTTTAGTTACAGGAGTGATAAAGAAGATAGAAATTGGGGATAATTATGTGGTATAAATGGTTGTTTAATTATAATAATAGAATTAAATTAAAAATAACAGGCAGTAATATAAAATTATTTATTAGAGAATTAAATACTAATCACATTGATTTATTAAGAATAGAATATCCTTTGCCCAAGACAATATATATAACTATACGGGATACTGATTATGAAAAGATATTACTATTAAATACTGTTTATGAATTAGAGATTATTGAAATATATGGAGGTATAAAATTAAAAAAAGTTTTAAAGAATAATAGATATATTTTTATTACTCTTTTAATTGGTATATACATATTACTATTATTATCTAATGTAATATTTGGGGTTCAAGTAATGCACTCTAATAGTAAAATTAGAGCTCTTTTAATTGATGAATTAGCAAATAGAGGTATCAAAAGATTAGCATTTAAGAAAAGCTTTGATGAAATACAAAAAATAGAAGCTGACATTTTAAATAAGAATAAAAGTAAAATAGAGTGGTTAGAAATAAAAGCTGAAGGGACTAAGTATATAGTTAGAGTAGAAGAAAGGAAAATAGAAGCCAAGAAAGAAAATATAAAGTATCAACACATTGTAGCTAGAAGAAATGGTATTATCAAGATAATAGATGCTAGTAATGGAGATATAGTAAGAATAGTTAATGAGTATGTTAAAAAGGGCGATATTCTAATCAGTGGGGCTATTATTAGAAATGAAAAAATTATTAAAAATGTTAAAGCTGATGGTAAAGTTTATGCCGAAGTATGGTATACTACAAGAGTAGAGTATCCATTGTCTTATCGAGAAGAAATTAAGACAGGTAAAACAAAACAAACATATGCTATTACATTTTTAGATCATCGTTGGCCATTATTTGATTTTAATCCTTTTAAGGATAAGAAAATTAAAGCTATTAATCTTGTTACCTTACCATTAGTACCTTTTAAAATAGTAAGAGAACAACAAGAAGAATTAAAAATTATCAATGAAAAATGTACAAAAGAAGAAGCTCTTATAAGAGCTAATAGAGTAGCTAGACAAAAGATGGAAGAACGATTAAAAGAAAATGAAAAAATTATTAGTCAACAAAATTTAGATGTCAAGATCCAAAATAATAAAGTAATAGCTAATATATTTTTTTCAATATATGAAAATATTGGAGTAGGAAGGCCATTTGTGCCTGAGCAGAAGGTGAAGAAGTAATGTTAAAAGAAAATATTATGGATGTTATCGGATATACATGGCCGATGATTGCTATAGCATTGATTATTTTAATTTCGATTAGATTATCATGGTTATATAGAAATAAAAAGGTTATTGTATATCCTCAAGAATTGATGGGATTACTATTTTTAGTATATATTTTATTGTTGTTCCAAGTTGTTACTTTTCAAGATGTATCGTGGTCTTCATCAAACTATATACCTTTTAAAGAAATATTTAGATATGATGTAGGAGAAAGATTATTTTTTAAAAATGTCGTTGGTAACTTTGTAATGTTTTTACCATATGGATTTTTTGTATCATATTATTTAAGATTAAAGAAAGCTAGATATATCTTATTAATGGCCTTTATTGCATCATTATCAATCGAATATATTCAATTGATTATTGGTAGAGTTTTTGATGTTGATGATATTATGTTAAATGTTTTTGGAGCTTTAGTAGGTTATTTTATCTATCAATTAGTATTATTCTTAGTAAAGAAAGTACCTAATATCTTGAAAAAAAACCTTATCTTTAATATAATTAAGATAATAATGATTATATTATTTCTTTTTATAATATATATTGGAACTAGTAATTGGTGGTGTTAAATTGAATTTAATTGGCTTTTTCAATGAAACTAATTATGATATTAGAAATGAAATTAATGAAATTAAAGGTTTAATTAATTATGCTATCGATATCGAAAAAGAAAAGAATTTAGAATTTAATCTTATCTTTGTCGATAATAAAACAATTAGAGAATTAAATAAAAATTATCGACATAAAGATGAAAATACTGATGTTATTAGTTTTGCATTAGAAGATTATAAAGATCTTAATTATAAAAATAAACGGTTATTGGGCGATATATATATTTCAGTTGATAAAGCTAAAGAACAACAACAAGCACATAACCATTCATTACTTAGAGAATTAGCTTTCTTATCAATACATGGCTTCTTACATCTTTTAGGATATAACCATGATGATAAAGAAGGAGAAAATAAAATGTTTAGTAAACAGGAGATGATTTTAGATGGATATGGAATTAAGAAATAAAGGTAAAAAATTAGGAATACAAAGATTAATTAATAGTTTTAAATATTCATTTGATGGACTAGCATATGCCTATACTCATGAACAAAGTATGGTTATTCATATTTCGGCAACGATTGGTGTTATATTCTTAGGTTATTATTTTAAAGTTAGTACTATGGAATGGTTATTTTTATTCTTATTAATTGGCTTGGTAGTAGGAATCGAATTATTAAATACTTCGATTGAAGCTACTATCGATTTAGTGTCACCTAGTATTCATCCATTAGCTAAAATAGCTAAGGATACCGCATCAGCAGCTGTCTTTGCTTTAACTGTAGTAACAGTTATTAGTGGACTAATAATCTTTGCACCTAAAATCATAGAGAAGTTCTTTTAATTAAACCAGGGAGGTTTTATGGTATGTTTAAATCAGGATTTGTAAGTATAATTGGACGACCTAATGTTGGTAAATCAACATTAATTAATACTATTGTCGGTAAAAAGATTGCTATTATTTCCGAAAAACCTCAAACAACTAGAAATAATATTCAAGGTATATATAATGATAGTGATTCACAAATAATTTTTATTGATACACCAGGTATTCATAAACCAAAATATAAATTAGGAAAATATTTAAATCGACAAGCTTATTTTTCAATTGATGACGTCGATATAGTATTATTTATGGTCGATGCTAGTGAAAAACTAGGAACTGGTGATAAGTTTGTTATTGAAAGATTAAAAAAGATCGATAAACCAGTTATTTTATTATTAAATAAAATAGATAAATTAAATAAGAATGAAATATTAGAGAAAATTAATGAATATAAAGATCTATATAATTTTAATGAGATAGTACCTATCTCAGCTTTAAAGAATGACAATGTCGATCGTTTAATTAAAGTAATTAAAAAATATTTAAAAGATAAGATAAAATATTTTGATCATGATGATAAGATTACTAATAGTACTAAAGAATTTATTATTAGTGAAATGATTAGAGAAAAAGTATTAGAATTAACTGATGAAGAAGTACCTCATTCAGTTACTTGTATAGTAGAACAATTAGATGAAAAAGATGATTTATTACATATTGATGCTTTAATTATAGTTGATCGTGATAACCTAAAAAAGATTATTATTGGTCGTGAGGGTAGTATGCTAAAAGAAATAGGTACTAGAGCAAGATGTGATATTGAAACTTTCTTTAATAAAAAAGTTTATCTATCTATCTATGTTAAAACAATTGAAAAATGGCGTGATCGCGAAAAATATTTAATTGAATTTGGTTATAATAATCTTAAATAAATTGAATAAAAAACATTTAAATAACCCACCATATTAATGAAAGGTGGGTTATTTATGAGAACAATAGTATGGAACTTATTTAAGAAAACTGGTTCAATTGGATACTATTTATTAACTAAGAAATTAGATGATATGGGAGAAGAGTGATGCTATGATTAAAAAAGTTGAAGGTATTGTTATTAGAGAACAAGATTATAGCGAATCAAGTAAAATAATTAATATCTTAACTAAAGAATATGGCATTATTGGAGTTATAGCTAAAGGTGCTAAGCGAATGAAGAGTAGTTTAAGAGGCGTGAGTGGTAAACTTACTTATGGTTATTTTCATATCTATTATAAAAAAGATAAACTATCTGATTTAATTAGTGTCGATCTTATTAATTCTTTTAAAAATATAAAAAAAGATATTATTAAAATATCTTATACATCATATTTAATTGAATTAGTCCAACAAATAGTAAAAGAAGAACCCCATGAAGAAGTATATAAATTATTAATAGATACTATTACTAAAATAGATGAAGGTTATAGTCCATTAGTAATAACTAATATCTTAGAATTAAAACTATTATCATATTTAGGAGTTAATCCAATCTTAGATGCTTGTGCTATATGTGGTAATAAAACTGATATTATTACTCTATCAGCAGATAAAGGTGGTTATGTCTGTATAAATTGTTATGATAATGACCGTAAGGTTAGCCAAAAAGCTATAAAGTTAATAAGAATGTTTTATTATGTAGATATAGCAAAGATATCGAAATTAGAGATAAGTGATGAAGTAAAAAGAGAAATAGATACTTTTATTAATGATTATTATGATAAATATACTGGTCTATATTTAAAATCCAAGAAATTATTAGATAATTTAATAAAATTGTAAAACTTAATCAGGGATTAAGTTTTTTTATTTTATTATAAAGGAAAATATTGTAAAATAATGGTAGATATTATATACTATAGTTAACCATAGGGGAACTTTGAGGAGATATTGTTATGAAAAAAGGATTTACTTTAATCGAATTATTAGCAGTAATAGTAGTATTAGCTATAATCCTAGTAATAGCAATACCAAATGTTATGAAGATAATAGAACAAGCACGAATAGATGCTTATATTAAGGATGAAGAAATGT
>JBJKSD010000017.1:0-3683 GCA_046704245.1 Bacilli bacterium | reverse complement strand
TACCAAATGTTATGAAGATAATAGAACAAGCACGAATAGATGCTTATATTAAGAGTGAAGAAATGTTAGTAAATACTACTAAAAAGTATTTAATTAATAATACCTCATTATTACCATCTAATATAGGAGATACATCTGAGGTAAAATTAAGTGATTTACAAGCTTTAAACTTAATAGAGCCTATAAAAGATCCAAAGAATAGTAGTAATACATGCAATGGATATGTATTAGTAACAAAGATAGAAGAAAATGAATATGATTATACCCCTCATATCGATTGCATAAATGATATAGGGAGTATATTTGAAGATAAATTAGCAGCTTATTATACTTTTGATGATTTTCAAGAGTATACTGAAAATTTAACCCCCGATGCATTATTTAGTCATGGTGTTGTAATTAGTTCAAGTGATGCCAATAACGATAAATGGATAGTAGCTCTTTATGGAACTGGTTCTACTGCAACTGCTTCAATAGTTGATAGTAGTCTTTATGTTATTGGTACTTCAGTAGTGACTGGAGATGTTAGACCATATACTCCATTGATAACGCTAGACAAAACTAAGGGATATTCTATTCAATTTAAAGTTAAATATTTACAACCTACTACTACTTTTGGCCCGTCTTTATATATTAAGGGGGCCTTAGTAGATGATCATTCATATAGTGAATACTATCTAGGTGGTTATAAAACTAAAACTGTTAATTTAGATAATGGCTGGCGATATGTTGAATATTATTTTCCTCCTAATTCTTTTACTGGTTCAGGTAATACAGGTAAATTCTGGTTAGCTCACACTTGGGATTTAGCACAGAATATTGAACTATATTGGAAAGACTTTCAAATTGAGCAAAAATCTTATACTACAGAATTTACTGATGGTATTCGTCAAGGTATTGTAAAAGATAATTCTAGTAATAGTAATCATGCTATACTTAATATTAATACTCCTAAATGGGTAGAAGATAGTAAAATAGGGGAAGGTTCTTATCTATTTAATGGTAGTAATACATCTATTAGTGGGGGTAATGATGCTAGTTTAGATTTAACACAAGCTAATGGTTTTACATGGTCAGCATGGGTATATCCACTAGCAGGATATGGAGCTACCTATCCAAGAATTATGGATAAAGAACATATTCTAGCTATTACAGCTGAATATGGTAAAGCATATTTTCAAGTATATAGTGATACTGCTAGTGCTACAGCAAATGATCCTAATGCTTTACCATTAAATACCTGGTCTCATATTGTAGGTACATATAGTAGTGTTGATAGTAAAGCTAGATTATATCGAGATGGTATATTAGTAGCAACTAGTGATGCCTTATCAGGTTCATTAAAAAACACTTTAGCTATACCTTTAACTATAGGTAATAATTCTTCTAATATTAGAGGTTTTAATGGTTATATAGATAATGTTAAAATATATACTAGATTATTATCTAGTCAAGAAATTAAACAAATGTATGACATAGAAAGTAATATTGAGTAGGGGTATGTATTATGAAAAAAGGATTTACCCTAATAGAATTATTAGCAGTCATAGTAGTATTAGCTATTATTTTAGTTATTGCTATACCAAATGTAGTAAAGATAATAGAACAATCAAGAAAAGATGCTTATATTAAGAATGAAGAAATGTTAATAGATACTACTAAAAAATACTTAGTTAATAATACCTCATTATTGCCATCTAATATAGGCGATACTATTGAAATAAAATTAAGTGACTTACAAGCCTTAAACTTAATAGAAGAAATAAGAGATCCAAAAAATAGTAGTAATACTTGTAATGGATATGTATTAGTAACAAAATTGGGTGAAAACAAATATGACTATAAACCAAATTTAAACTGTAATAATGAAGTGGTCGATAGTTATATAAGTGATGGATTAGCCATTTATTTAACATTTGATGATGGACAAGCGTTAGATTATACGCCAAACAATTTTCATGGGGTTGTTAATGGCCCAATTGCATCTACAAATAGAGATTTAGAACAAAATAAAGCATTATCATTTAATGGTAATGGCAACTATGTAAATTTAGGTAATAATCCGGCTTTAAATATAGTTGGGAATATAACTATTTCTGTTTGGATTAAACTAAATGAAGATGTATTAAGTAATGATGATATTGTTCATAAAGAAGCTCAATATAGTCTACTTATTTATCATACAGGTCAAATTACATGGGCTGATTCTAGTGTATGGAATTATGCCACTTTTGGATATTATGGCATGGTATCATATAATAAATGGACCCAAGTGACAGCCGTTAGAGATGGCGGGACTGTCTATATATATGAAAATGGAGAATTAATAGTAAAAAGAGTAGTTGGAGGTCCGATAATAACTAAAGCTTCTATTCCCCATATTGGATGTTATGCAGATTATGCGGCAGATTCATGTAGTACAAATTATTTTAATGGTTATATTGATGATATACTAATATATAATCGAGCGTTATCAGCAGCAGAAGTAAAGTATAACTATGATATAAGTAAATAAAGAGTGGTGATGTATATGAAGAAAGGATTTACATTAATTGAATTGTTAGCAGTAATTATAATATTAGCTGTTGTTTTTGTGTTAATAATTCCAAATGTTATAGAAGCAATTGATAAAGCTAGAATAAATACTTATATTGAGAATGAAAAAAAATTTGTTGATGTAGCTAAAAGATATTTAGTCAGTAATATTGCATTATTACCTAATGAATTAGGAGAAACTATTGAAGTAAAATTAAGTGATTTACAAACATTAAATTTAATGGAAGAAATAACAGATCCAAGGAATAGTAATAATACTTGTAATGGTTATGTTTTAGTTACAAATATCGGTGAAGATGAATATGATTATACCCCCCATTTAAATTGTTATGAAGATATAGGGACAGCTACTGAAGATGGATTAGTAGGATATTGGAAATTAGATGGTAATGCATATGATTATAGTTTAAATAATAAACATGGTTTATTATATGGAACTACCCTTGCTGAAGATAGGCAAGGAGTAGCTAACAAAGCTTTATATTTTGATGCCATAGATGACTATATTAGAGTTAATACTTATGATTATGATGTTTTAAGACAAGGACATGAAGATCTTAGCTGGACTTTAGAAGCCTGGGTTAAACCAGATGGCGATCAGTTAGGTAATGAAAGAGTAATAGTAGGACGTCAAGGATGCCATGGGGGTATATATGCTTACCCTACACAATTTCATTTTGCCATTAAGACTACTGATTGTTGGACTAATTCACAAAAGATTATTTTTACCCCACCTAATATGCAAGATTGGTATTATTTAGTAGCTGTGTATGATAACCGTAATATGTATTTTTATCAAAATGGTAAGTTAGTTAATACAGTATATTTTGCAGTAACTATCTATCCTTATGGTGATACTTTATATATAGGGGGAATTACAACATATTTATTTAAAGGTACTCTTGATGAAATAAAAATATATAACAGAGCCTTAACTAAAGATGAAATAAAATATAATTATGATATAAATAAATAATGAGGTATAAATATGAAAAAAGGTTTTACCTTAATCGAATTATTAGCAGTAATAGTAGTATTAGCTATAATCTTAGTAATAGCAATACCAAATGTTATGAAGATAATAGAACAAGCACGAATAGATGCTTATATTAAGAGTGAAGAAATGT
>JBJKSD010000016.1:0-11245 GCA_046704245.1 Bacilli bacterium | reverse complement strand
TACCAAATGTTATGAAGATAATAGAACAAGCACGAATAGATGCTTATATTAAGAGTGAAGAAATGTTAGTAAATACTACTAAAAAGTATTTAATTAATAATACCTCATTATTACCATCTAATATAGGGGATACATCTGAGGTAAAATTAAGTGACTTACAAGCATTAAATTTAATAGACCCAATAAGAGATCCAAAGAATAGTAGTAATACATGTAATGGATATGTATTAGTAACCAAGATAGAAGAAAATGAATATGATTATACCCCTCATATCGATTGCATAAATGATATAGGGAGTATATCTGAAGATGGATTAGCAGCTTATTATACTTTTGATGATTTCCAAGAACCTACAACTAATTTATTGCCTGAAGATGTAGCTACTTGTACAGCTACTACAAATTTTTATACTACTGGTTATAATATTACAGCTGGAGCAATATTATCAATTGAACCCGATGATGATGAATCGATGTTAAAAGTTTATGCTCCTTGCTCTACCATGAATCCTGCTTCACCAACAGCATATGGTGTTAGAATTAATAAAACTTTTGCATCTTATACTGGTAGTATAACTTTATCTTATGATATAAAGGGTGATTTACCAACAAGACATATCCCTAGAGCAAATGGTGCATATATCTCAGGATGGACAATTGATACAAAAGAAATTGGTAATGGATGGTATAGAAGATATATAACTGCACCTTTGGTTAATAATACCGAATTTGATTTTCAAATGACTACATCATGGCCTGCTGATTTTCTTGATATGACATGGTACTTAAAAAATATTCAATTAGAACAAAAATCGTATGCTACACCCTTCGTTAATGGGAGTAGAGAAGGGATAATAAAAGATTATTCTACTAATAATAATCATGCCATTTTAAATGGTTATACACCGAAGTGGGAAGAAGAAAAAAAGGGTGATGGTATGTATGAATTTGATGGAACAGATGACTATATTAGTGCTGGAGCAGTAGCAAATTCATTAGATAATATTTCAATATCATTATGGGTTAATCCTTTAACTTATGGCCAAAGTGGTAAAACTTATATAACCTCTGACGGTATTTCGGCTAATATAATAAGTTATATGCAGGATGCTTCTTATACTGGACCATTCTGGTTTGAATATCGTGATAATGGATATTTACAAGTTTTTTTTCGCAATTCTTTAAATACTAATTTAGTTTTAAATATTTCCTCATTGTCAATCAATGAATGGAGTAATGTAGTAGTTACTTATACTTCATCAACGGGAACAGGGAAAATATATAAAAATGGTGTATTTATAGCATCATCGACTAATGCTAGTTTTGGTCAATTAAAACCTGGTACCGAATTAGTATTTGGTACTGGTAAGGGAACAACCTATGGAAATTATTTTAATGGCCATATTAACGATATTAAAATATATAATAGAGTTTTATCTCTTGATGAAATAAAGAATAATTATGATATAAATAAGTAGGTGTAATATGAAAAATAAAGGTTTTACCCTAGTAGAATTACTTGCCGTAATAGTAGTGTTAGCGGTTATATTAGCAATAGCTATTCCTAGTGTTTTAAATATAATAGAACAATCAAGAAAAGATGTCTTTACTAAAAGTGAAGATATGTTAGCTAATGCTGCTAAAACATATTTAACTAGTAATAATAGTTTATTACCTACTAATATCGGTGAAAGTAGTGTTATTTATTTAACTACTTTAGTTAATGAAAAAATAATTGAGAGTATTAAAGATCCTAGAGATAATAGTGAATGTAATAAAGATAATTCAGTTGTTAAAATATATAAAATAGGTGATAATAAATATCAATATGATGCTTATTTAGAGTGTACTAATTATCAAACTGATATTACTAATCCTGATATAGTAGCTACTGTTAATGGTACTAGTGTTGGAGTTAAGGTATATGATGAAAGTGGTTTTACAATAGGTAAAAATATTGTTGATAGAGTAGTGTTGCCAAGTGCTACAGTAAATGGTTTAAGTCAACATACTTTAATAGCAAGAATAAAAATTAATGCCTTTAATAATCCTAACTCCCTTCTTAATATTTATAATAATATTTGTAATTCTGATTTATATTCATGGGCCGTTTGAGTTTATTATAATAATGGGAATCCTTCGTGTGCATATAGTATAACTAATGTTACCGATACTGTTTATAATATTGCATATTCGGTGGGTGAAACAGCAATAAATATTTATCGAGATACAATGACATATTCCAGAGATGCTACCCCAGTAGTTATTAATGTAAGTGAGGGTGGAGTAATTATCGGTCAAGAACAAGATTCATTAGGAGGTTCTTTTGATATTAATCAAAGTTTTGATGGCACAATCTATGAAATGTTATTATTTAATAGGGCACTAACAAGTGCTGAAATAAATACTTATATGAATAGTGATAATGTTACTGATGCTGGTTTAGTAGCATATTATCGTTTTGAAAATAATGGTAATAATGTTTTAATTGATTATTCAGGCCATAATTATAATGGAACAATATATGGGGGAACATGGATAGAAAATAGTGGTGTAAAAAGAATGAAGATGGATAGTGGTAGTTGGGTTTATGATGATACTTATACTTTTACTGGTCTATCAAGTGGTAGTCATACTATTACAGCCGAAGATAATGTAGGAAATATTAAAACTAAAACTGTATCTATACCTTAATAGTATTGTTGACAATAACTATTAATTATAATAGAATATTATTATATTATATAGGTTATGTTGATGAAGGTGGAACTTCGGAGTAATACCATTAAGAGAGATTCTTTTAGAATAAATAGGGTGGAACCGCGGTTTAAATCGTCCCTAAATATGTTTTAGGGTCTTTTTTTTATAAGGAGGATAGATATGAGTAAAGTAACTATGGAGAAGTTAGTTAATTTGTGTAAGCAATATGGTTTTATTTATGCTAATAGTGAAATATATGGTGGATTAGCTAATACTTTTGATTATGGTCCATTAGGAGTAGCATTAAAAAACAATATTAAGCAAGCTTGGATGAAAAAATTTATTCAAGAAAGTAAATATAATGTTGGGATGGATTCTGCTATTTTAATGAATTCTAAAGTGTGGGAAGCTAGTGGTCATCTAGTTAACTTTAACGATCCATTAATTGATTGTAAATCATGTAAGATGCGTTATCGTGCTGATAAATTAATTGAAGATCAAGATCATATTAATGTCAGTGGTTGGTCTAACGATAAAATATTAGATTATATTAAAGAACATAAAATAGTATGCCCTAAATGTGGTAAGTTAGAATATACCGATATTAGAAAATTTAATATGATGTTTAAAACTTATCAAGGCGTTATTGAAGAGGATAATAATATTATCTATTTGAGACCTGAAACAGCACAAGGAATATTTACTAACTTTTTAAATATTCAAAGAAGTATGCGTTTAAAGGTACCATTTGGGATTGGGCAAATAGGTAAGAGTTTTAGAAATGAGATTACACCTGGTAATTTTATCTTTAGAACACGTGAATTTGAACAGATGGAATTAGAATTCTTTTGTAAGCCTGGTACAGAATTAGAATGGTTTAGATATTGGAAAGATTTTGCATATAACTTTCTCTTATCTTTAAATATTAATAAAGAAAAAATAAGACTAAGAGATCATGCGGAAGAAGAGTTAAGCCATTATTCTAATGCTACTACTGATATTGAATATGAATTTCCATTTGGATGGGGAGAATTATGGGGCATAGCTTCTAGAACTGATTATGATTTAAAAGCTCATATGGAGTATGCTAAAGAAAGTTTAGCGTATTTAGATCCCGAAACTAATGAAAAATATATTCCATATGTTATTGAACCAGCTTTAGGTGTAGAACGATTATTATTAACTATTCTTTGTGAAAGTTACGATGAAGAGAAAATGGCAGATGA
This sequence comes from Bacilli bacterium, assembly GCA_046704245.1. Taxonomy (GTDB): domain Bacteria; phylum Bacillota_I; class Bacilli_A; order RF39; family UBA660; genus UBA660. The sequence goes on along the minus strand of JBJKSD010000016.1, from coordinate 7,319 downwards.
TACTAGAGAAGTAATGCGCTTTCATCCGATACTTGCACCATATAAAGTAGGAGTATTACCTTTAATTAAAAAAATCCATAGTGATAAGGCTTTAGAAATATATGATATGTTATCTAAAGCATATATGACTAGTTATGATGAAACAGGTAGTATTGGTAAAAGATATCGTAGACAAGATATTATTGGTACACCATTAGTAGTTACTATCGATGATGATACTATTAAAAATAATACCGTAACTATTAGAGATAGAGATACTATGAAACAAGAAGTAATTAAAATAGAAGAAATTATTAATTATATTAATGAAAAGATAAAATTTTAATAATATATTTGAAAATATAAAGTTTTATGATACAATTATTAGAGTAGAGTTATATCTTTAAATTTTAGATATGGAGGAAACAAAATGGGGTTAGATAAATTAAAGAAGTTATTTGTTTTTGATGATGAAAAACGTAATACCAATTTTAGTGAAGATGAATATTATAATCTTGAAACAGAAGATGCTTTTAAACAATTTGAAGGCTCTAATAAGATGATTTTATTAGAACCCCGTGCTTATTCTGAATCACAACAAATAGCTGACCATTTAAAAAATAGACATGCCGTAGTAGTTAATTTGAAAAGAGTAACATCTGATCAAGCTAAAAGAATAGTTGATTTTTTAAGTGGAACAGTATATGCTATTGGTGGCGATTTACAACGCATAGGTGGAGGTATCTTCCTATGTACACCGAATAATATGAACGTTCAGGGGAAAATTACAGAAGAAGATGAAAAAGCTATCGTTAGCGATAATAATGATATAGATATCGAATGGTAATATAACTGTAACGTAGTGTCGAGGTGAAACTATGAAAAAGTTTGGTAAATCAATTCATGGGTATAATCCTATTGAAGTTAATGCTTTTGTTGATGAAGTTATTGGCCAAGTAGAAGAAATGGTCAGACAAATACAATTAAGAGATAGTGAAATTGACTCTTTAAGAGATAAATTACTTCACTATCAAGCAATAGAATCAACTTTAAATAGGGCTATTTATGCAGCTGAAGAAGCTAGTGATCAGATTAAGAAAGCGGCTAGGCAAGAAACTAACATCTTATTAGAAGATGCTAAAAAGAATGCTAGTAGAATAGTTAATGAAGCCTTGATGAGAGCTGAAAGAACCGAATATGAAGCAGCTATGTTACAGAAAAATATATCGATCTTTAAAAGAAGATTAAGATCAATTATTGAAGCTCAATTAGAAACAGTAGATGAAATAGATCAAATAGAATTATAAAACAATTGATAGAGACCTTATTTTAATTAATCATAGAAAGCGAATTAGGGATGGTGGGAGCCTAAGTATGATATAAAATAATTATCACTCTTGATGTTTTTTCTCGATAGGTAGAGAAAAACGCTGATAGGCGTTATATAAATAAGAGCGTAATTTATTACGAACTAAGGTGGTACCGCGTATTAACGTCCTTATATTAAGGATGTTTTTTTATTATAGAAGGAGATGATATTATGACTAAATTTAAACCATTATCAACTAATAAAGTAGCATTAATAGAAGATGCTATATCTAATTATTGGGAAAGTATCGATATTTTAAATAAGAGTATCGATAATCGAAAAGATAATAAAAATTATGTCTTTTATGAAGGGCCACCAACAGCTAATGGTATGCCTGGTATTCACCATGTTATTTCTAGAGTTTTAAAAGATACAATATGCAAATATAAAACAATGCAGGGTTTTCGTGTTGTTAGAAAAGCTGGATGGGATACTCATGGTTTACCAGTCGAAATTGAAGTAGAAAAACAATTAGGATTAGATAGTAAATTAGATATTGAAAAATATGGAATAAAGAATTTTAATCTTAAATGTAAAGAATCAGTCTTTAAATATAAAGAAGCTTTTGTTTTAATGACTAAAAAGATGGGTTATTTTATTGATTTAGATCATCCATATATTACTTATGATAATAAATATATTGAAACAGAGTGGTGGATTTTAAAGAAATTCTTTGATGAAGGATTTATCTATCAAGGTCATAAAATATTACCTTTTTGTACTAGATGTGGGACTGGACTAGCATCCCATGAAGTAGCTCAAGGGTATAAGGAAATAATGGTCGATACAGTTATTGTACCAATGAAATTAAAGAATGAAGATAATACTTATTTCTTAGTATGGACTACTACTCCTTGGACTTTATTATCTAATGTAGCGTTAGCTGTTCATCCGGAAGAAGAATATATTAAGGTTGAATCTAAAGGTTATAACTTTATTTTAGCTTAATCTGTAGCTGATATAGTATTAGGTGATGGCTATAAGATCTTAAAAGAGTATCATGGTAAAGATTTAGAACATATGGAATATGTTCAACTAATGCCTTTTGTTAAAGTAGATGGTAAAGCTTTCTATGTAACATGTGCTGATTATGTTACTATGGAAGATGGTACAGGTATTGTTCATATTGCACCAGCATTTGGTGAAGAAGACTATGAAGTGGGTAAGAAATATCACTTACCAGTAGTTAATCCAGTTAGTGAAGATGGTAAGTTTAATGAAGGCCCATGGAAAGATATGTTTGTCATGGATGCTGATAAAGAGATAATTAATTGGTTAAGAGAAAATGATAAGTTATTTAAGAAAGAGAGAATACCACATAATTATCCACATTGTTGGAGATGTTCAACTCCGTTACTATATTATGCTAAACCAAGTTGGTATATAGAAATGACTAAGATTAAAGATATACTGATTGAAAATAATAATAAAGTTGAGTGGTATCCAGAATTTGTTGGTGAAAAACGTTTTGGTAACTGGTTAGAGAATCTTAATGATTGGGCAATATCTAGAACTAGATATTGGGGTACACCATTAAATATATGGACCTGTGAATGTGGTCATTTAGAAAGTATTGGTTCTATTAAAGAACTAGTTGAAAAAGCGATTGAAGATATTGATGAAAATATTGAATTACATCGTCCTTATGTCGATGAAATACATATTAAATGTCCAAAATGTGGCAAGATTATGTCACGAGTAAAAGAAGTTATCGATTGTTGGTTTGATTCAGGTAGTATGCCATTTGCCCAATATCATTATCCTTTTGAAAATGAAGAACTATTTGAATCACAATTTCCTGCTGATTTTATCTGCGAAGGAATTGATCAAACTAGAGGATGGTTTTATTCCTTACTTGCTATATCATCTTTTGTTAAAGGTATAAGTCCTTATAAAAGAGTATTAGTAAATGACTTATTATTAGATAAAGATGGTCAAAAGATGAGTAAATCAAAAGGTAATACTGTCGATCCATTTGAATTATTTGATAAGTATGGGGCTGATGCAGTTAGATGGTATTTATTATATGTATCACCAGTATGGACTCCTACTAGATTTGATTTAGAAGGATTGAAAGAAGTACAATCAAAATTCTTTAATACATTAAAGAATACTTATAATTTCTTTGTTCTATATTCTAATACTGATAATGTTGATCCAAGACAGTTTAATGTACCTTATGATAAAAGATTAGAAATAGATAAATGGTTATTATCTAAATATCATAAACTAGTTAAAGAAGTAATCTTAGCTTTAGAAGTATTTGATTTAACGAAAGCTACTAGAAAGATTCAACTATTTGTTGATGAAGACCTATCTAATTGGTATATCAGACGCAATAGGAGACGTTTCTGGGGCAATAAATTAGATATCGATAAAAAGGCTGTCTATAATACTACTTACGAAGTATTAGAGGGTTTAAGCCGTTTAACAGCACCAATTATTCCATTCTTATCAGAAGAAATATATCAAAATCTAACTAATAATGAATCAGTACATCTAGCTGATTATCCAATAGCTGATTTTGGTATGATTAATGAAGATATAGAAGAAAGAATGGATTTAGTTAGAGAATTAATTAGTTTAGGTAGAGCAGCACGTGAAGAAGTAAGAATAAAAGTAAGACAACCATTAAAAGAAGTCTTAGTAGATGGTAAACATGAATCATTAATTAAAGATTTAGTACCATTAATAATAGAAGAATTAAACGTTAAAGAGGTAATATTTGAAAAAGATCTAGATAAATATATGAACTTTGAATTAAAACCAAATTATAAAATAGCAGGACCTATCTTAGGAGCTAATATTAAATTATTAGCTGATAAACTAGCTACTTTAGGTCAAGATTTTATTGCTAAATTTGATGAAGAAGAAGTAATAACTATGGAATTAAATAATACTTCATATGATATTACTAAAGATATGATCGATATTCGTATTAATGCTAAAGAAGGTTTTAATGCCCAAATGATCAATAATCATTTTATTATTCTAAATACTACTTTAGATGATGATTTATTAGATGAAGGTATTGCTCGTGAATTTATCTCTAAAATTCAACAAATGCGCAAGAATAGTAATTTTGATGTCAGTGATAGAATAAATATATATTATATAGCAGAAGAAAAAGTTCAAAATGCTATCAATAAACATAGCAATTTCATTAAGAAAGAAACTTTAGCCGATAATATTACGTTAGCTGATAATATTGCTGAAAAATATGACTTAAATGGTTATGAAACTGGTTTAAAAGTAGAAAAGAAGTAAAAAGACTATACAAATAGTCTTTTTTTGTTTATTTATAAGCAAAAATATTGTAAAATAATGGTATATATAATATACTTAAGTTAACTATAGAGAAACTATAAGGGGTATTATTATGAAAAAAGGTTTTACCTTAATCGAATTATTAGCAGTAATAGTAGTATTAGCTATAATCTTAGTAATAGCAATACCAAATGTTATGAAGATAATAGAACAAGCTAGGATAGATGCTTATAAAAGAAATGAAGAACTACTAATTAATTTAACAATAAAATATTTAAGTCAAAAGGGAATAACTTTACAACAAGATGAAAGTATGGTTATAACATATCAAAATTTAAAAGATGCTAATGTTTTAGACACCCTACCTGATATAAATAATAATAATGAATGTATTAATTCACGTGTATATGTAACTAATACAATAAATGGTTATTCTTATGAAGCGGGATTAGTATGTGATGGTTATATTAGTATTAATGCTTTTGATTTATTAAATGGTATAGGTGACTTTGAAAACGACAGTAATAGTGATGGATTAGCTGATGGCTTATATAAATCATCCAATGGTGCTTGCACAGTTACTGATAATAAACAAAGAATTACTGGACTAGTAGGAGATACTAGCTATGATCGATATGTGCGAGTAAATAATAGATTAGCTCCTCAAAATAAATATTATTTTGGATTTAATGTTGATTTAAGTAATGCTGCAGCATTTACTAATACTACTATTTTCCGCCTTTATTGTGGTGATGAACATGCTTTCTTTTATGATATAGGGTCATCTATAAGAGATAATTATATAAGTATGGTTGTACAATTTATAACTGCTGAGTGTAGTCCATTTAATATTATAAGTTTAGATAATCATTCAGCTGTGGGGGGAACTAATTGGATTCAATTTTATAATGTAAAGATTTTTAATTTAACTGATATATATGGAGTGGGTAATGAACCAACAAAACAAGTTTTTGATCAATTAATCAATAAAAGTAGAAAATAGGTGATAATATGAAAAAAGGTTTTACTTTAATAGAATTATTAGCAGTTATAGTTATATTAGCCATTATCTTAGTAATAGCAATACCAAATATAATGAAAACAATGGAACAAGCTAAAATAGATGCTTATATTAAAAATGAAAAGATGTTAGCGAAAGTTGCTCAAAGATATTTAGCCGAGAATACTTCATTAGCTCCCCTTAATATAGGAGATACTATTGAAGTAAAAGTAAGTGATTTACAAAATGCCAATATAATTGATCAAATAAAAGATCCTAGAGATAATAGTAATACTTGTGATGGGTATGTATTAGTAACTAAGATAGAAGACAATGAATATGATTACACTCCCCATATTGATTGTATAAATGATATAGGTAGTATATCAGAAGATGGATTAGTGGGTTATTGGAAATTTGATGATTTTCAAGAATGGACTCAAAACTTAGATGCCGATCCATTATTTGCTAATGGTACTACTACAAATAGTGCTGATTCAAATAAATGGTATAATTCTTACTACCAATATACTATTACCCTTACTACTAATAATGGAGTTTTATATCATTTAGGTGAACAACCAGGTACTCAAGATGTGCGTATTAATTCCACCTTATTAACATTAGATAAAACAAAAGATTATACTGTTCATTTTAAAGTGAAATATTTGCAACAAGAAACAGGTAATGATAATGTATACATACAAGGTCCTATTGTTGATAATTTACAATATTCTCAATTACGTTTAGATACTAATTATTTAACCAAAAAAGAAGCCTTATCAGATGGTTTTGAATATCGTGAGTATTATCTTCCTGCTAATCTTATGCAAGGATCGGGCAATACTGGAAGGATTGGATTGTGGCAAGCATGGAATCAAATTGGTACAGTAGAATACTATTTTAAAGAATTTCAAATCGAACAAAAAGCACATGCTACTCCTTTTACAGAAGGTATTCGTGAAGATATTGTAAAAGATTATTCAGGTAATAGTAATACTGGCACTCTTAATGCTAGTACTCCTAAATGGATTAAAGATAGTAAAGTAGGCAATGGAGCATACGAGTTTAATGGCACAAGTAATTATATTGAAGTGGGTTATAGTCCAGAATTACAACTAAATAATATAATAACTGTTGCTGCATGGGTTAAGCCAACCAATATAGTGGGATATAATACAATTGTAGCTAGTGGAGCATCTACTAATGAAACAATGTTCTGGATGGATATAAGAGAATCAAATAAATTATATTTTGGTGGATATACTTCAACCGGAACACCCGCTTATATTGGATCAACTTATTCATTTGTTAATGATAATTGGTATTTTGTAGTAGGAGTATGTGATGGAACTAACTTTAAAACTTATGTCAATGGTGTTCAAATAGGTACAGCACCCGCTACTGCAAGAATATCAGGTGAATGGCCCGTTAAAATTGGCATAAGAACAGGTACCGTTAATTATTTTAAAGGTAATATTGATGATCTTAAAATTTATAATAGAGCCCTAACTAAAGATGAAATTAAATATTTATATGATATAAGTAAGTAACGAGGTATAAATATGAAAAAAGGCTTTACCTTAATCGAATTATTAGCAGTAATAGTAGTATTAGCTATAATCTTAGTAATAGCAATACCAAATGTTATGAAGATAATAGAACAAGCACGAATAGATGCTTATATTAAGAGTGAAGAAATGT
>JBJKSD010000015.1:0-22953 GCA_046704245.1 Bacilli bacterium | reverse complement strand
AACTTATAATATGAAGATTACTACTCCATATGATTTAATGCTTAGCAACGCTATATTAAAAGAAGGGTTATATAGTTTAAGATGATAAATAAAAAATATCGTTTAAATTGGATTAGAAATATCAGTGTTGATTTTGCAGATGAAAGTCTTGAGGGAGAAGAAGTAATAGTAAGACCTAGATTTATGTCTATTTGTAGAGCTGATCAAAGATATTATACTGGATCAAGACCAGTTGAAATATTAGAAAAAAAATTGCCAATGTCTTTAATTCATGAAGCCGTTGGTGAAGTTGTCTATGATCCTAAAAATGAATTTAAAGTAGGAGATACAGTAGTATTAATTCCTAATACTCCTACTGAGGCTAATGATACTATTAAAGAAAATTATCTAAGAAGTAGTAAATTTAGAGGTAGTGGCTTTGATGGTTTTATGCAAGAGATTGTTAAAATTCAAAGAGATAGACTTGTCAAATTTAGAAATATTAAATTAGAAATTGCTAGCTTATTAGAATTAATAAGTGTTATTATGAATGCACTAGAAGCATTTAATTTAAAAAGTCATCGAATAAAAGAAACGATAGGTATTTGGGGTGATGGTAGTGTTGGATTTATAGCTGCCCTAATATTAAAGAAAAAATATCCAACAGCTAAAGTTATTTTATTTGGTGTTCGTGAAGAAAAGATGAATTATTTTACTTTTGTTGATGAAAGTTATAATATTAATCATATACCTATAGATTTAAAGGTAGATCATGCTTTTGAGTGTGTTGGAGGATCTAAAAGTGAACGAGCAATTAATCAAATAATTGATATGATAAATCCTCAAGGAGTAATCTCTTTATTAGGAGTATCTGAAGAAAATGTACCAATAAATACTCGTATGATATTAGAAAAAGGGTTAACCTTAATAGGCAATAGTAGAAGTAGTAAAACTGATTTTGAAGAAGCAATAGCTTTCTTAGAAGAAAATGAAGATGCCCAATATTATCTAGGTACTATCATATCAGAAATAATCAATGTTAGAGATTTAAATGATGTATATGATGCCTTTGATAAAGATTTAAATAACGATTTTAAAACAGTTATGAAATGGGAGATTTAAATTAACAAAATAGGAAGTGGAAATATGGAAAAAGAAAAGATACTTGATATTCCTGTTTGTAAAACTTCATATGAAGATTTTATATTAACTATAATAAATGATATAAAAAGTGGTCAAAAAAAGAAAATAGTTGCTATTAATCCCGAAAAGATTTTAAAAGCTAGGAAAGATAGTTCTTTAGATTTATTGTTAAAAGATTTTGATTATCAAATTGCTGATGGCATAGGGATTATTTTTGCATCAAAATTACAAAAAGGTAAAATTAAGAATCGGATTACTGGTATTGATTGTATGGAAATAATATGTGATAAGTCACGCGATATAGCTGCTAAAATATTTCTATATGGGGCAGCACCTGGAGTTGCCCAAAAAGCAAAAGAGAATTTAGAATTAAAATATCCTAATATTAAAATAGTTGGTACTATCGATGGATATAACAAAGATAATAATTATATTATTGAGACGATTAATAAAAGTAAAGCCGATATATTATTTGTTGCTTTAGGTAGTCCAAAACAAGAATATTGGATTAGAGATAATGCTGATAAATTAAATGTGAAAATATTTCAAGGAGTTGGTGGCTCATTTGATGTTATATGTGGTAATATTAAAAGAGCACCACTATGGATACAAAAATTGGGTTTAGAGTGGTTTTATCGCCTTCTAAAGCAACCAAGTAGAATAGGAAGACAATTAAAATTATTTAGATTTTTATTTTTGGTTAAGGGGAGTAAAAATTAGATTAGACGGAAGTGAAACTAATGGTATTACAACGTGATAAAATTAATAAATTTTTTATAATTTTCTTATTATCGCAACCAATGATTGATTTAATAACATCATTGTGTATTTCTTTTTTTGATTTCAATATTTCTGTTGGTATGGTAATTAGAGCGTTATTTTTAGGAATATGTATAGTATATCTAATATTTTATAGTAAACATAAAGATAGGGATAAATATATATTTTATATTAAGATTATTGGATTATATATGTTTGCATATATAATAAATAACCTTGTTTTAAAGGGATCGCCATCTATATTTGTTGAGTTTAAAAGCTTATTAAAAATATTTTATTTTCCTATTTTATTACTAGTTATTCGAGATGCTATGGATAAACGATTAATAAAAATTAATGCTAAATTCTTAGTTCAAATAGCTTTTATATACACAGTTATTATATTTATAGCTCAATTAACAGGAACACAATTTGTTACATATAGTAGTGGAAAATTGGGACATGTTGGATGGTTTTACTCACCTAATGAAATCGGTGCTATTTTGGCCATTATAGCCCCTCTTGTCATTTACGATGCTGTTCGTAGTCGCCAGCGCCTGGGTTATTATGCCTTCTTATTTATATATTTATGTGCTATATTTATTATTGGTACTAAAGTTCCCTTTTTGGGGTTAGTAGTTACAATATTAAGTTTTATATTACTGTATATAATTAAAATGTATGTGGAAAAGAAAAACTATGTAGGTATTTTGGTATTACCATTGATTGCTGCCATGATAACCACTATTGTAATTGCACCAAATACCCCGATTGGATATAATTTAAACTTACACTTACAATGGTTACAAATAAAAAATATAGATGAATTATATAGGCCCAATAATAAAGAAAAATTAATAAATTTAGTTTTTAGTAGCCGCGATATTTATTTAAAAAAGGTTATAGCTCAATATAAAAACGCTTCAATAAGTGAGAAATTAATTGGGTTGGGTTATTCTGATACCGATGGTAATCAGATTAAAATAGTAGAAATGGATTATTATGATGTTTTTTATCGTAATGGAATTTTAGGTTTTATTCTCATATTTACGCCTTTTCTATTAGCATTATGGAGAATAATACAAAAAATAGCCAAGAATGCGAAAAAAATTATGCTTGACTTGGATAATATGGAATATATAGTGGGTATATTGTTAGCATTATTTACAGCCTTTTTTGCGGGCCATGTAATTGTTGCTCCAGCTGTATCTATATATATTGTATTACAAACTTTAATGTTAGAAAAAAGACTTAAAAAAGTATGAAGGAGTTAGAATTATGAAAATATGTGTTATTGGTTTGGGTTATATTGGTTTACCTACATCAGCTATGTTTGCTAAAAATAACATAGATGTAATAGGCGTTGATATAAATAAAAAGGCAGTTGATACTATAAATGAAGGTAAAATTCACATAGAAGAGCCTGGATTGGCAGAAGTAGTAAGAGAAGTAGTATTAAACGGAAAGTTAAAAGCCTACTTGACTCCTAAAGCGGCTGATGCTTTTATTATTGCTGTTCCAACTCCATATAATAATGATGAGTTTCATTCTTGTGATTTAACATATGTTATTCAGGCAGTTAAAGATATTTTACCGTATGTTAGAAAGAAAAATATTGTTATAGTTGAATCAACTATTGGTCCAAGAACTATGGATGATCATATAAAACCAATTTTTGAAGAAGCTGGATTTACTATAGGTGAAGATTTATTTCTATCTCATTGCCCAGAAAGAGTATTACCTGGTCAAATATTATATGAGTTGGAAAATAATAACCGTATTATTGGAGGTATAACACCCGCTTGTACTGAAAAAGCTGCTGAATTATATAAAGTATTTGTTAAAGGTGAAATTATTAAAACAGAAGCTAAAACAGCTGAAATGAGTAAATTAATGGAAAATACGTATAGAGATGTAAATATTGCATTAGCTAATGAACTAGCTAAAATATGTAAAAGATTAGAAATTAATGTATTAGATGTTATAGAAATGGCTAATAAACATCCAAGAGTTAATATTCATCGGCCAGGCCCTGGTGTTGGGGGGCATTGTATAGCTATCGATCCATATTTTATATATGCGGCCGCTCCAGAAGAAGCCAAATTAATCAAACAAGCTCGTGATATTAATTCTAGTATGCCTGAGTATGTTGTAGATATTGTAGAACAATTACTAAATAAGAATAAGAAAGCTAAAATAGCAGCTTTTGGAATTACATATAAGGGTAATGTTGACGATACTAGAGAATCACCAGCACTAGAAATAATCAATATATTACAAAAGAAAAAATATTATGTAGATATTTATGATCCTCACGTAACAAATGAAACCATTAAAACTTATGAGGAAGCCTTAAAAGACGCCAATCTTTTATTAGTGTTGACAGATCATAATGAATTTAAAGAAATGGATTTTTCTAAAATAGAAGAATTGATGGAGGAACCTATCATTTTTGATACTAGAGGAATTATAAAAAACAACCCTAATTTTAATGTAAAAGTTATAAATTATGGTACTTTATATGAAGTAAAAAAGAAGGTAGATTTAAAAAATGAAATACAAAGTGTTGAATAATAAAAATATAGTTTATATCATATTAATTATTTTATTAATTAGTATAAAATTATTGTTTTTTAATAATGCTACACAAATTACAGTTTTAGTATATCATCATTTTTTAACTAATAATGAAAAAGAAAAATTTGCAACCAATAATGGTTTTGTTGTTACTACAGAGAATTTTGAAAAACAGATGGCATATTTAAAAAAGCATAATTGGAAAACGCTTTCAATGGAAGAATTTTATTGCTGGATGAAAAATAAATGTGAAACTCCTAAAAAATCAATACTAATTACAATTGATGATGGTAATATATCAACTTATCTATATGCGCTACCAATACTAGAAAAATACAATTTAAAAGCGACAGCTTTTCTTATTACTTCAAGAGTAGCAACAACAACTCCGGTTTAGGAAAATAAAGGTGTTCTTTTGTTTATTGGGAAAGACCTAATAAATGATATTCAACAAAAACACCCTCTTTTACAATTGCAATCTCATTCATATGCATTGCATCAAAAAATTAATAAAGTCTCTAAAATTGCAACACTTACTATTGACCAAATGCAGAAAGATGTGAAAAATAATAATAAAATTTTAAATAGTAAATTTTTTTGTTATCCATATGGTGATTATAATGATAAATTCATTTCGGTATTAAAGGATAATAATTATAAAATGGCTTTTACTTATGGACCTTTTAAAAAAGCAACCCGTTCAGATGATTTATTTTTAGTACCTAGGGTAGAAATTGCAGGTACGGTTGATTTAAATAAATTTAAAGAAATACTTTATAAGAAGCAATAAACATCTGTGAATTGTGAGGTGAACGATGTGAAAGATTTAATTAAAAAAATTGTTAGACTTTTTTTTGCAAAATGTAAAATTAAGAATGTTATTGTATTGGAAAGCCACGCTGATTATTCAGCTAACACTAAGACCTTATTTGAATATATGATCAAAAAGTATATAAACGATAAATATAAATTTATTTGGTTTGTTGATGATGCATCAAAATTTAACCATATTAAGATAAAAAATGTTAAATTTATAAGCATGTGGGGTAAAAATAATAAACGCAATCTTATTCAACATCTTAGATATATATTAATTTTAAAGAACACTAAATTTATTTTATTTAGTAATCGCTCAATTCCAAAAGTAAACCCTAAAACAATATCAATATATTTAAATCATGGAACCCCATTAAAAAAAGTAAAGAATATCAAATTAATTTCTGATGATGTTGATTATGCCCTATGTGCTTCACCATTTTGCATAGATATAACTGAGGATCAACTTCATTTAAAGAAAAAGCAATTAATTTGTATTGGAAATCCTAGGGATGATACATTATTTTTAACGGATAGAAAAATAAAGCAATCTAAATTAGGATATAAAAATAATGAAAAAATTATTATTTGGTTACCAACCTTTAGACAGAATGTTACAACCAAAAGAAAAGATTCTAACTTTATCTTTCCATTAGGAATACCAATTATCTATAATGAAAGCCAGCTTAATCAGCTTAATAAATTATTAAAAGAAAAGAATATTGTTATTTTACTTAAACCTCATCCAGTTCAAGATTTATCAATTATTAATAGTAAAAAATTATCTAATATTCAGGTTATTAACGATAATGACTTAATGAAAAAAGATATTGAATTACTTGAACTTTTTGCTATAACTGATGGTTTAATTACAGATTATTCTTCAGTATACTTTGAATATTTATTAACAAATAAACCAATAGCATTTACCTTGGATGATTATAAAGAATATAGCTTATCAAAAGGTTTTGTTTTTGATAATCCTTTAAAATATATGGCGGGAGATAAGATTTATAAATTTAATGATATGAAAAAATTTATTAATAATATAGCAAGTAATATAGATAATTATTATGAAGAAAGACAAAAAATGAATAATTTGTTTAATCAATATCAGGATAGTAATTCATGTCAAAGATTTATTGATTATTTTAATATAAGTAAATGAGGTAGAGTCAGATATGCGCACAAAGAATTCAGCTAAAACATTCATATATGGAATAGTTTTAACGACTATAATTGCAATTTTAGGACTTTTTAAAACTAAAGTTTTATTGCAATATTTAGGTGATGATAGTGTTGGTGTATACCAATTATTTTATCAACTCTTTTTGTATGTATCTTTAATTGATAGTGGTTTAACAGCAGCCATAACTTATCGTTTATATAAACCTATAAATGAAGCTAATTATAGAAAAATAAATGAATTATTATCTGGAGCAAAAGACTTCTTTAGTAAAATTGGTATTGCTGTAATAATTATTGGAATAATATTATCTTTCTTTATAATGTCTTTTATTAAAGATACCCAACTTGATATTATTTATATACAAATAGCATTTATTATTTTTATTATAGCTAGTTCTACCAGCTATTTTATATCAGCCCGCACTATACGATTTGAAGCAGAGCAGAAGTTATATAAAACTAGTAGTGTTAACTATATAATGACAATATTAAAAACAATAATGGAAATAATTTTAGCTATGATGGGCTTTAAATTGCTTACTTTATTACTTATGTTTTTGGTATTAACCATTCTTAGAAATATAGTAATTGTAAATATGTCAAAGAGGAATCATCCTGAGCTTAATTTGAAAGCTACAAAAGATAAGTCGTTTATAAAAGAATCAAAATATTTAATAATTCAAAAGATAAATGCTTTAATTTTTGATAATACTGATATTATTTTAATTTCAAAATTTTTAGGCTTATTATCGGTTGTTATTTATGCAGCATATTATCAGATAATTAACATGCTTACATTAATTGTTAAGCGTATAAGCTCTGCAACATTGGCTGGTATCGGTAATTTATTAGTAGATCAAAAAAGCAAAGCCCAGGAAGTATTTTATGAAATGAATTCACTACTTTTCTTTATTGCTAATACTATTTGTATCCCTCTTTTCTTTATGATTACCCCATTTATTGGATTATGGTTTGGAGATAGGTATACAGCATCTTCATTAGTTTCATTACTTTTTATTTTTATTTTATATATGAATGTAATTAAAATTCCTTTAGAAGTATTTATGAATGCATCAGGGGAATTTAAAAATATTAGAAATGCTGCCATATATCAAAGTGTTACTAACATCACCTTATCAATTATATTAATTAATATTTTAGGTATAGCTGGCGTGTTAATTGCTACTTTATTTGCTTTTCTAACAGGTAATTTTATTTTCTATCCAATAATTATCCATAAGAAAATATTTAATGTAAATACTAGATTATATTATTTAAAAATCTTAAAATATCTTACTATGGGTTTAAGTTCTTTCTTAGTAATAAATATAATAAATAGTTATCTTTATAACACTAATATTCTATTATGGTTTGCTAATGGTTCAATTATTTTTATCATAAATTTTATTTTTAATTTAGGTTTATTTAAAATAACTAATGAACTATTATTTATAAATAGAGTTAAATTTCTTATTGATGCAATTAAGGGGAAAACAATATTAAAAGAAATTGAGGAAGATTAGGAGTATCAAATGAAGAAAATATTAATAACACAAAGTAATTTGACAATTGGTGGTATTCAGAGAGTTTTAGTTAACCTCTTAAATATGCTTGATTATGATAAATATCAAGTTGATTTAGTATTGTATGAAAAAAAAGGAGATTTATTATCTTTGATTCCTTCACAAGTAAATGTAATATCAATCAAAGAAAAATATAATTTAAGGTTATCAAAATTAAAACGATTACTTATTGAATTTTTTGGAAGGGCTATTTATTTTAAATTTCTCTATAAAGATTTGGTTAATGAAAAAAAATATGATATTGCTATTGCTTTTGATGGTTATGTATCTTTTTCTGATTATTATGCAGCTTATGCCAATGCTGGGAAGAAAATTATTTGGATTCATAGTGATTATAAAAATAGAAGTAAGTTTCAACCAGTATTCAAACTTAGATTATGGTCAATGCATAAAAAATACAAACTATTTAATAAAATAGTAGCTGTTTCTAAAAATGCTATGAATAATTTTGCTAGTATATATCCTCAATATAAAGATAAATTAACTTATTTATGGAATTTAGTAGATCAAAATCGCATTGATAAAGGAACAGAAGAAAGACAATTAATAAAATTTGATAAAAATACTTTTAATATTATTGCAATTGGTTCGATAAGACCAGTAAAAGGTTTTGACCGTTTAATATTAGTACAAGAAAAATTAAAAAGGAATGGTTATAATACTAAATTATATATAGTTGGCGATGGCCCAGATCGATTTAGAATAGAGAAATTAATTACAGAATTAAGAATTAGTGATAGGGTAATTTTAACTGGTCAGATGGCTAATCCTTATAATTTATTAAAACAAGCTGATTTATTTGTAATATCTTCACGTTATGAAGGCTTTGGTCTAGTATTACTTGAGAGTTTATATTTAGGTATACCGATAGTAGTCCCTAAAATATCGGGAGCATATGAAATTGCAAAAAATATAGCCCCTAAAGGCTCAGCAATTATAACCGAGAATTCAATTGAAGGCCTTTATAATGGGATTGTTAAATATATGAATAATAAAAAAAACAATTTTTATTTTGATTTAAAGAAATATAATCAAGAGATAATAAAAAAGTTTGAAGAATTATTGTAAAATTATTAAATTAAAGGAGAAAGCACTATGTTAAATAATTGGCGTGATAAAATCTTTATTGTAGTTGTATTAGTTATTTTAATATCACCAACTTTAATTTTAATTAGAGGTCAGAAAGATGTGTCTTCGCTTGAAAATAGAACCTTAAGTAAAGTCCCGTCTTTTATTTCCGCTACAATATTATCAGATTTTTTAGGGGGAAATTTCCAAGATCAATTAGAGAATGGTCTATCTGACCAAATGCTTTTAGGCAGTACTATGAAATTGTCTGTCAATAGTCTAGAAAACTTGGCAATTGATAGTATGGATAAAATAATATATCATGATAATGATTGTAGACGGACTTATATTCCTATTAAGGAGAGTTTATACAATTATGATTGTAGTGATTATATTGTATATAAAAAAGAAGACACGAGTAATTTAAGCGCCATTTTTGGTGATAATATTGCAAACTATAATAGTTTTATTAACAAATATTCAAAAGTAAAATTCTACGCATATTTTATTGATACTGACGTAACATTTGATTTTAATAGTAATAGTAATTATGAAGTGTTTAATTATTTAAAAGAAAATTTAAATGTAGAAAATATTGATAAATTAGATTTAAATGGTTATGGAGATTATCAACGATTTTTCTATAAAACGGATCATCATTGGAATTATCAAGGATCATATAAGGGATATATTGATATTATTGCAATGATTAAACCAAAGGATAAAATATTAGATCACGGAGATTTAAAATGTTTTACTGGCGCTATGTTTTGGGGCAGTAAGGCTCGAAAAATAGCTAATACTAATTTAACTGAGCAGTTTTGCGCTTACAACCCTTCTTTATCATCACATTCAGTCTTGGTAGATGAAAAGAATAATAATTATGGTAAGAAATATCAATATTTTAAAGGTATATATATAAAATCAGATAGAATTAACTATTATAGTGATTTTTACGGCCAAGATAAAGGCGAAATTATATATAATTTTAATAATAAGAATAATAATTTATTAATTTTATCTAATTCATATTCTAATGCTATTGATGATTTAATTGCATCACATTTTAATAAAACGTTTGTTGTAGACTTAAGGCACTATCAAAATATGCTTGGTAAACAATTTAATTTTGAAACTTATATTCAAAATAATAATATTGATACGGTATTATTAGTGGGGGATGGATCATTTTTTTCGAATAACGAATTTATACTGGGAAGCGGGATGTAATTATGTTGTTTAGCAGTCTATCATTTTTGTTTACATTTTTACCTTTATTATTAGTTTTATATTACAGCATTAATAATATCAAGTATAGAAATATAATATTATTAATATTCTCATTATTTTTCTATGCTTGGGGTGAACCAGTATATATTGTTTTAATGATTTTTTCTATTACATGTGGTTATTTTTTAACCCTATTTATTAGTACCTTACTTAAAAAGAACCAAAAAAATAATGCAAAATTAATTTTGATTTTAGCAATATTAATAAATATTGGATTATTAGGATTTTATAAATATAGTGACTTTTTAATAATAAATATTAATAATATATTTAATTTAAATATTAAAACAATGAATTTACCCCTACCAATAGGTATAAGCTTTTATACTTTCCAAATTTTATCTTATATTTTTGATGTATATAATGGGAAAGTGAAAGTACAAAAAAACATTTTAACTTTAGCCACTTATATTTCATCATTTCCACAACTAATTGCCGGACCCATTGTGAGGTATATTACAGTTGAAGATGAATTAAAAAATAGAAAAATAACGATTTCTCTATTTGCTAATGGATTCAGGAGATTTATAATTGGGTTAGGTAAGAAAGTTATAATTGCTAATCAAATGGCTATAATTGCTGATACCATTTTTTCATTAAAAGTAGAAAATTTAGGAACAAGCACATTGTGGATGGGGGCTATAGCATATGCATTTCAAATATATTTTGATTTTAGTGGATATAGTGATATGGCAATAGGCCTAGGAAAAATGTTAGGTTTTAATTTTCTAGAGAACTTTAACTATCCTTATATTGCCCAAAGTATTACTGATTTTTGGCGCAGATGGCACATATCTTTGAGTTCTTGGTTCAGAGATTATATTTATATTCCACTTGGGGGTAATAGAGTTTCAAAAATCAAATGGTTTAGAAACATATTTATAGTTTGGTTTATAACAGGGCTTTGGCATGGAGCAAGTTGGAATTTTGTTATATGGGGGCTTTATTTTGGATTAATACTGGTTATTGAAAAATTGTTTTTATTACAAGTTTTATCAAAAGCCCCTCAATGGTTAAGACATCTATATGCTATTATCCTTATTTTAATAGGCTGGGTTATATTTAGGGCAGATAATATGTTGGTTGTTATTTCTTTTATTAAAAACATGTTTATATATAAGAGTGTTGATGTAAAAGAATTCTTTACCGAATATTATAATATCGTCCCGTGTTTACCATATTCTATTATTGCTATAATTGGTTCTATGCCTATTGTTAAAATATTTAAAACAAATCAAACAATAAATAAATATTTATTAGATATATTTTTAGTAATTATATTTATATTATCAATTATGTTTTTAGAGAATAATTCATATAATCCTTTTATTTATTTTAGATTTTAACTATAAATTATATAACATGTATTACATGTCAAATTTTGTATGTTATAATATATTTGTCAAACTATTCTAAATGATTGCAGGAGAGAGATTATGGAAGCACTAAAGAAGTATTTTAACATCGAGTCTATTATATATATTGCTTTAGCAATTGGAGTAGGTATAGCATTCTTTTTATCTTTTCATATATTAATAAATAGGTTTTCTAGTTGGAAAACCATTTTATTGTTATTAGTAATTGTAATGTTTTTTGAGGGATTATTATTTTTCTTTAGACTAAAAGAAAAAAAATTAAAGCATTATTTAATTGCTTTAATAGGGATGGCTATAATATTACACATAATAAATATATTTTTTATTGCCGGTTCTATTGAGCAAATATCAGATTTTAATGTTTATTTTAAAAATGCTATATTGAAAAATCCTAACTTTTCTAATGCCGCTAATTTTTATCACTGGGCTTTATTATCTAAAGTTTTTCATTTTTTCTCTTTTGTTTTTGGTAAAACGCAATTAAGCGCCATATTATTTATTTCTATGATTGTCACAATCAGTTCAATTTTAGTTTTTATACTATCATATCTAGTTACTAAAAATAATAAGTTAGCTTTTGTTTCGGGACTTATCTATACATTTTGGCCTTCAAATTTACTATATACCAACATTTTTGCTAACGAACATATGGCTGCACTATTTATGCTGGTTAGTATAATTTTATTTATTATATTTGATAAAGGATTTAACTCAAGGGAACCAATTAATAATGTTTTACTAGCAATAGTAATTGGTATATCATTATCAATTTTAAAATTTTTTAAGCCTGTATCTATTGTATTGATTATTGCTTTTTTAATATACGTCTTATTGTATCGAATTTTATATCAACAAAAAAGATATTTACCAGCGAAGATTATAATCAATATTTTAATAATTATATTTGTGCATTTAATAGTTAATTATGGCCTTTTTGCATATTTAGATCATTTAGCCGGACAACCAGTTAATCGCAATCCAACACCTTTTTATTTGTATATGGGTTTATCACCTCAAAATAATAGATTAGGTTTTTATAATAATGAGATGGTTATTAAATATTTAGAGTATTTAGATACCTATAATAAAGATTATAATCGAATTGGTAAGAAACTATTAGGTGATCTTCGAGATGAATATTCAAATAATTTAGATATGTTACCTAAGATAGTTATAAATAAATATAAAATTACTTGGCGCAGTGATATGGACCCCATTTATTGGGTGAGTGATAGTATAAAATATCCCAATAAATTAGTTATTAACAAAGAAAACTTAATAAGGATATGCCTAATTACTTCGCAGTTTTATTATGTAATAATTTTGGGTTTATATTTAATTGGCATTATATATTCCGCCTTAGATTTTAATAAAAATAAATATTTATTTTTATTAAATTTAATTATATTTGGTTTCAGTATGACATTACTAATTAGTGAGACACAGGGGCGTTATAAAATAATATTATACCCATTTATAGCCTTGATGGCTGCATATGGGTTACAATTAACAAGTAATAAATTATTAAATGGAGGTAGTAAAGTATGATAAAAGATTATATAAAATTATGTAGGTGTTCGCATTATATTAAGAATGGTTTGGTTTTTTTGCCTTTGGTGTTTATTCATGGAATATTTACGAACCAATTTGTGCCAGTATTATATGGTTTTATTGCTTTTTCGTTTATGTCTTCGGTTGTATATATTATAAATGACATAAGAGATATAGAAAAAGATAGATTGCATCCAGTTAAATGCCATAGGCCTTTAGCGGCAGGGCGTATTAAAATAAAAAAAGCGTATTTTTTAGCAATAGGATTATTCATGCTATCAGTTTGTTTTAATTATTTAGCAGCGGGTTTAAATTTATATGTTTTAATTCTCTTACTGATGTATGCTCTTGCTAATCTATCATATAGTTTAGGATTAAAAGATATAGCTCTTATAGATATTTTAATTTTAGTATTTGGGTACCTAATACGAGTATACTATGGAGCTTCTATAATAGGTGTTGATGTATCTAATTGGTTATATTTAACCATAATGAGTGCTGCTTTCTTCTTTGCCTTTGGTAAAAGAAGAAATGAAATGTTAAAAGTTAATAAAAATTCACGAAATGTGTTAAATGCCTATAATAGAGAATTTTTAGATAAAAATATGTATTTATGTTTAGCCTTAACAATTGTCTTTTATTCTTTGTGGGCAATTATTCAGGATATTCAATATTTAGTTATTACTGTACCAATAGTAATGGTTATCTTTATGAAATATACATTAGTAGTAGAAGGCGATTCTCACGGCGATCCTATTGATGTATTACTTAAAGATCGTTTTTTACAATTATTATTATTTATCTTCTGTATTTTTATTGTATATCTAATGAGATAATTTAACGGTGGTGATATTATGAATGTATATGATTTTGATGGCACTATTTATGATGGCGACTCAGCAATAGATTTCTTTCTATTTACACTAAAAAGAAATCTTTTGTTAATAAAGTATTTTCCTATTCAAATACTTGGTTTAGTAGCCTATATTTTTGGTATTATACCTCGCGATAAAATGAAAGAACAATTTTTTTCGTTTATTAAAGGTATAAAAAATTTAGATGAGGAAGTAGATTATTTTTGGGAAAATAAAGAATATAAGATAAAAAGATGGTATTTAGATCAACAAAAAAAGAATGATATTATTATATCTGCTTCACCATTCTTCCTTTTAAATCCAATATGTATAAAATTAAATATACAAACCTTAATTGCTTCAAACCTTGATAAGAGAACTGTAAAATTTGTTGGTAGAAACTGCCAGGGCAAAGAAAAAGTGAGACGATTTAATAATAAATTTAAAAATTTAACAATTGATAATTTTTATACTGATTCTTTATCAGATGAACCCTTAATTTCAATAGCAAAAAGATCGTTCATTGTCAAACGCAATAAGATTATTGATTATAAAATTTATGAAAAGACAATGAAATATAAAATTAAAAAAATGTTTTTCAATAAGGGATTTATTATTTTTGTTTTTTGTGGTGGGGTGGGCACTTTAACTAACTTTCTAGTATCTTTATTTATTTCAAATTATATAAACGCTACTATTTCTTATGTAGTAGGTTATAGTATCAGTCTTTTTATTACTTATTATTTAAATATTAAATTATTATTTAAAAGAGAAATTGCTCTATTGGATTTTATAAAATTTATTATATCTTATATACCTAATTTTATTATATTATTTACTTTTGTAGCGATATTTTTAAACATCTTTCATTGGCAAAAAATTATTGTTTATGCACTAGCAGGTTTATTAGGAATACCGATTACTTATATATTAGTTAAAATATATGCGTTAGTGGGTGATAAAAATGATAAAGATAATCTATAGTTGGATACTATCTTCTATTATAAAAAATAAAAAATTTTGGGGAATTTATGGTATGTTGCTAATTTATTATTTTACCTTTTTACCCGCAATAAACGAAGTTTATTTATACAATTTTACTTTTTATGCTCTTTCATATAAGTGGGGATTTATTTCTCGCGGGTTAATCGGCCACCTTTTTAATATAATATTTACAGTTGTTAGTATAAAAAAAGTCTATTTTATTTTAAATTTTATCTTTATTTTCTTTTTAATGTTTGTTGCTTATATGATGAATTTAATTATTAATATTTATAAAAACAAGTTGATGGGTCTAATGGTCGCTCTTTTATGTGTATTTAATCCCGCAAGTTTTATGTTAATGATAACGATGAGTGAATTTGGTAGATTTGATATATTCATCTTTATTCTTACTATCATATCATTAATTTTCTTATATAAAAATAAGTATTTATTTTTAATACCAATTATTTCTATATTAGCAATGCTCACTCATCAAAATTTTATTTTTATGTATGCGCCACTTATTTGTACGCTAATTATTTATCATTATTTTAAAAATAAGGAAAAGAAATGGATAACCTTACTAGTGGTTAATTTATTGTGTCTTGTTCTATCATTATCAGTAGTTTTGGTATATGGGAAACCCGAAAGTTTTAAAACAAGTACCCAGTTTGCTACTGTATTAAGAAGAAATACTAATATACCAATTACTGATGGTTATCTATCTGCTATACACTCTGAATATTATAAGACATTTGCAGATCATATGAATTGGACCGCCAAAAGGATGTCACAGGCACCTAAAAGATACTTTGCTATTGGGTTGGTTCTATTATTAAGCTATTTATATATTCAATATATCCTGCTTTATCAATTTATTATTAAAAAGAATAAATTATTTTATTACTTAATTTTATCATGTTTCGGCTCTCTCATATTATTTATTATCGGCCATGACTTTGGTAGATGGTATGTGGCTATAATTAATTCTCTAGTTCTTTTATTTATCTATTTAATATTTGAAAATATTAAAATTTTAAATAGTGCATATAAATCATTAAAAGGGAAAGAAGCGTTTTTAATTATGGCAATAATATATTATATTTTATTAATGCAGAATTCACGTTTTTTATATATGGAGTTTGAAAAAATTAATAAAATTATTAACCATATTCAAAGTCTTTGGCCCTTTTAATAATTTTATGATAAACTAGTAATATAAAATATTTAAACATGGAGGTAAAAATGAAAAAAGAAAAAGTTTTAGTAACTGGGGGTTCAGGATTCTTAGGAATTAATTTAATTAGGTATCTTTTGGATAAGGGATATGATATTGTTTCTTTAGATCTTGAAGATTTTAATTACAAGGATTGTAAGGATAAGATACAAGCTATAAAAGGCGACATTAGAGATGAAAAACTAGTAGCTAAAGCAATGAAAGATATTGATATAGTAGTTCATACTGCCGCTGCTCTCCCTTTATATAAAAAAGAAGATATATTTTCTACCGATATTGTAGGAACTAGAAATATAATAGATACAGCATATAAAAATAAAGTAAAAAGATTTATTCAAATATCTTCAACTGCTGTATATGGTATTCCAGATCATCATCCATTGGTTGAGGATGATAAATTAGATGGAGTAGGTCCATATGGCATTGCAAAAATAGCTGCCGAAAATGTATGTATAGCATATCGAGAAAAGGGTATGTGTGTACCTATTATTAGACCTAAATCATTTATTGGGCCAGAACGTTTGGGTGTTTTTGCTTTATTTTATGATTGGGCTAAAGATGGAAAAGGATTCCCAATGATTGGTAGCGGTAGAAATAAATATCAATTACTTGATGTAGAAGATTTGTGTGATGCTATATATTTAACAATGACATTAGATAAGAATAAAGTTAATGATACATTTAATATTGGGGCCAAAAAATTTACTACCATGAGAGAAGATTATCAAGCAGTACTTGATTGTGCTGGTTTTGGCAAGAAAATTAAAGGCTTTCCAGCAGCTCCAATGATATGGACTTTAAGATTTTTAGAATTATTACATTTATCCCCACTATATAAATGGGTTTATGAGACTGCTTCTAAAGACTCATTTGTCTCAATTGAAAAAGCTGAAAAAGTACTGGGTTATAAACCTAAATATTCTAATAAAGATGCTTTAGTGAGAAATTATAAATGGTATTTAGAACATTTAGATGAATTTAAAAACACATCTGGCGTATCACATAGAGTACCATGGAAACAAGGTATATTGAAATTGGCTAAAATATTTTTTTAGATGTTAAGTTATACCCATATTGGAGGTATATATGATTAAAGTATTAACTATCTTTGGGACAAGACCAGAAGCAATTAAACTAGCACCGCTTATTAATGAATTAAAAGCCCGAAAAGAAATAGAATGTATTGTTTGTGTAACAGCTCAACATCGTGAAATGTTAGATCAAGTATTAGCAGTATTTAATATTGTTCCGGATTATGATCTTAATATTATGAAGTCCGGTCAAACACTCAGTAATATTACTACCAAAGCTTTAATGGGTTTAGAAAAGGTAATTGAAGAAGTAAAACCTAATATAGTGTTAGTTCATGGTGATACTACAACTACTTTTGTAGGGGCTTTAGCAGCTTTTTATCATCAAATAATGGTTGGGCATGTTGAAGCAGGTCTTCGTACTTATAATAAATATTCACCATATCCTGAAGAAATGAATAGACAATTAACAGGAGTAATAGCTGATCTTCATTTTGCACCAACTGAAGTTAGTAAAGACAATTTATTAAAAGAAGGAAAAAATAAAGATAATATTTTTGTTACTGGCAATACAGCTATTGATGCCTTAAAAACAACTGTAAGAGAAGATTATCATCATGCAATATTAGATTGGGTAGGAGATTCTAAATTAATCCTTTTAACAGCTCATAGACGGGAAAATTTAGGTGAGCCAATGCGGGGTATGTTTAGAGCTATAAAAAGAATAATAAATGAATATAAAGATATTAAAGTAGTATATCCAGTCCATTTAAATCCCAAAGTAAGAGAAGTAGCT
The DNA here is from genome assembly GCA_046704245.1 of Bacilli bacterium. Lineage (GTDB taxonomy): Bacteria > Bacillota_I > Bacilli_A > RF39 > UBA660 > UBA660. The sequence continues at coordinate 4,721 of JBJKSD010000015.1, read as the reverse complement.
AATGAGAAATTTAGTAATAATGATCAAATTAAATTAATTGAACCATTAGATGTTTTAGATTTTCATAATTTTATGAATAAAAGTTATATAATCTTAACAGATAGTGGAGGCATTCAAGAAGAAGCTCCTTCCTTAGGTAAACCGGTATTAGTATTAAGAGATACTACTGAAAGACCTGAAGGTATCAAAGCTGGGACTTTAAAATTAGCAGGTACTGATGAAGAGACAATATATAAATTAATTAAAGAATTATTAGATAATAAGGATGAATATAATAAGATGGCTAAATCATCTAATCCATATGGTGATGGTTTTGCGTCTAAACATATAGCCGATATAATAATAGATAAGTTATAACCCATAATATTTATTTAATAATACATATAATATGTAAAGAACCATATATTTTATGGTTCTTTTTTATTGACTTCTATTATTTCTAACTGTATACTAAAAAAAGTCGAATAAATGGAGGAAACAACCATGAGAATATTAAGTGCTAATTTATATATTGATAGGGTAACTGATTTAAACCCTTATTATTTTTTAAATAGAGGTATGAAAGCTATATTAGTTGATCTAGATAATACTATTCTTGATCCGGAAACCGGAAAGGTTATACCCGATATTAAAGAATGGATAACTTCTTTACAAGAAAAAGATATAGCTATATGTTTTGTATCTAATACACTATCTTCTGAGAAGAAAATGGTTATTGAGAGGGCTCTAGGTGTCAAAGTTATTATAAATGCCCTTAAACCGCTTAATATTGGCTTAAGAAAGGCCTTAGAAGAGGTAAGAATACCTAATGAAAGAGTAGCTATTGTAGGAGACCAAACCTTTACTGATATTTTAGGTGGTAATCTTTTAGGATTACATACTATTAGAGTAAATCCTTTATCAGAAACTAAAGAAGATAGTATACCTTCTTTAGCATGTCGTATATTAGAACAGTTTTATTTTGTAGCTAAAAATATGCAAGATGGATATCATCCTAAAGTATATACATACAGAAGAACCGAAGAATCTTAATCGATTCTTTTTTATTTTGTCGATTATATAAAGTAATTGGTTTTTATATTGTCTTAAAATCTATTCTATACTATAATGATATTATAAATATAGAAGAGGGTAGATAATATGACAAAGATTAAAGTAGTCGATGGTAATGAAGCATGTATTAGTAGTGCTTATCTTTTTACTGAAGTAGCAGGTATATATCCTATTACTCCAGCATCAGCAATGGCTGAATTAGCAGATGAATGGAGTAGTAAGGGTAAGAAAAATCTTTTTAATGATGAAGTAAAAGTTGTTGAAATGCAATCAGAAGCCGGTGCTGCTGGTATGATGCATGGTTCATTACAAGCTGGTTGTTTAACCACTACTTTTACTGCTAGTCAAGGATTACTATTGATGATACCAAATATGTATAAGATGGCCGGAGAATTATTACCTGGTGTTATTCATGTAGCTGCTAGAGCTATTTCTACCCATGCCCTAAGCATTTTAGGTGATCATCAAGATATTTATGCTACTCGTATGACTGGCTTTGCCATACTTGCTTCTTCTAGTGTTAAACAAGCTCATGATTTAGCAGCCATTGCTCATCTATCAGCTATTAAAGGAAGAGTTCCTTTTCTTCATTTCTTTGATGGTTTTAGAACTAGTCATGAACTACAAAAAATAACTATGCTAGATGATGAACAATTAAAACAACTAGTCGATATGAATGCTATTAATGAATTTAGAAATAGAAGCCTCCAACCTAAAAATAAAATAACTAGAGGTACCGCTCAAAATGATGATATATACTTTCAAAATATGGAAGTTAGAAATAAATATTACTTAGCATTACCTGATATAGTTAATGCTTATATGCAAGAGATTAATAAATTAACAGGCGAAAACTATGCTCCATTTGTTTACCATGGCGATAGTAATGCCACTAGAATTATTATAGCTATGGGTAGTGTCAATGAAGCTATTAAAGAAACAATCGATTATATGAATAAACAAGGTGAACGGGTAGGATTAATAGAAGTTCATCTATATCGTCCATTTAGTAAAGAATACTTTATGAAAGCATTACCTAAAACAGTCGATAAAATTGCTGTCTTAGATCGCACTAAAGAACCAGGTAGTACTGGTGAACCTTTATATTTAGATGTTACTAGTATCTTTAATAATGAACTAAATAAACCCCATATTATTGGAGGACGTTTTGGTTTAGCTAGTAAAGATATTAATCCAAGCCATATTAAAGGTATATATGATTTCTTAAATAATAAAGATAACTTCACTGGATTTACTGTTGGTATTGAAGATGATGTCACTAACTTAAGTATTTCTATTCCCGATTTTAAAATAGAAAAAAATAATACCTTAGAAATGCTTATCTACGGTTATGGCTCTGATGGAATGGTCAGTGCTTCTAAAGATATTATTAAATTAGTAGGAGCTAAAAAAGATAGTTACGTACAAGGATATTTTCAATATGATTCAAAGAAAAGTGGGGGTGTAACTAGATGTCATCTTCGCATATCTAATGAACCAATTAAATCTACTTACTATGTATCTAATCCAGAATTTATCGTCTGTACTAAAGAATCATATATCGGTAAGTTAGATATGTTAGCAGGGATTAAAGAAAATGGTATCTTTTTATTCAATACTTTATTCGATGAAGAAGAACTTAAAAAACGTCTACCAAACAATGTAAAGCGACAATTAGCTCAAAAAAATATCAAATTTTTCACTGTAAATGCCTACGAGCTTGCGCGTAAAGTCGGATTAGGTAAAAAAATAAGCACAATTATCGAAATGGCCATCATAAAAATATCCAATATTGTCGATTATAATGAAGCTAAGAAGACTATTCTTGAAGAATTAAATGCTCGTTTCCTAGATAAAGGTGAAACTATTATTAATGCTAATGCTGCTGCTATAAATGAAACTGAACAGTATCTTAAACAAATACCAATTGATAGTAATTGGCAGAATCTCCAAATTGATGAACCAGCGCCAAACGTTGATTTCTTTGGTAATATGAGTCAATTACAAGGCGATAAATTACCAACCTCATCTTTCTTAGATAAAATTGATGGTACCTATATTGGAGGCACTACCAAGAATGAAAAAAGAGCTATCAGTGAATATGTTCCATCATTTATTAAAGAAAATTGTATCGAATGTAACCAATGTTCATTCGTCTGCCCTCATGCTGTCATAAGACCATTCTTGCTTGATGAAGAAGAGTTAAAAAATGCTCCTGATTATATAAAAAATAATGTCAAGGATTTTGTCGGACCGAATGGTGAGGGATTAAAATTCATCGTCGTACCGTCAATTATGGATTGTACTGGATGCACTGTATGTGTAAACACTTGCCCTGGCACAAAAGGGATAAAAGCATTACAAATGAAACCATATGATGAACAAAATAACCTTCAAATTCAAGAAGCTTTTAATTATTTAGTAGCTAATGTTAAACCTAAACAAATAATGAATGAATTTACTGTTAAAGGTAGCCAATTTAAACAACCATATTTTGAATTTAATGGTGCTTGTAGTGGTTGTGGTCAACCAGCATATATAAAACTATTAACCCAATTATATGGCGATCATATGGTTATTGCTAATGCTACTGGTTGTTCTTCTATATATGGTGCTAGTGCTCCTAGTACCCCATATACTATTCCATGGGCTAGTTCCTTATTCGAAGATAATGCCGAATATGGTTATGGTATGATTATTGCTAATAAAACCCTACGTAATCGTATTGCCGAATTAATGACAGTTAATATTGATAAAGTAGATGAACAAACTAAAACCTTATTTAATAAATGGTTAACCAATATTAATAATTATCAAATAACTAAAGAAATAGCCGACTCTTTAGATTATGAAAAAGTTTCATTCTTAAAAGAATTAAAAGATTATATACCATCAAAATCAGTATGGATTATTGGAGGCGATGGTTGGGCTTATGATATCGGCTATGGTGGTTTAGATCATGTTATTTCTACTAATGATAACGTTAATATTTTAGTTCTAGATACACAAGTATATTCTAATACTGGAGGTCAAGCATCTAAAGCAAGTGAAAAAGGTAGTATAGCCAAATTTACTTTTATGGGTAAAAAATATGCTAAAAAAGATCTTGCTCGAATGGCTCTAAGTTATCCTAATGTTTATGTTGCTACTGTATCCCTAGGAGCTAATATGCAACAATTAATTAAAGTATTTAGTGAAGCTGAAAGTTATGATGGACCATCTATTATTATTGCTTATACTCCATGTATAGCCCATGGTATTGAAGGTGGTATGCAAAATAGTGTTAAAGAAGAAAAACTAGCAACTGAATGTGGCTATTTCCCAATATTCAGATATAATCCAGTAGAAGCAAGATTCTATCTTGACTCTGGTGAACCCAACTTTGATCTATATGAACAATTCTTAAATAATGAAAGTAGATACGCTATGTTAAAAGTAATCAACCCAGATAAAGCCCAAGAATTATTAGAAGCTAATAAAAAAGAAGCTATTAGAAGATATAATTATTATAAAAAATTAACTGAACAATAAAAAAGATGCCTAATGGCATCTTTTTATATATTAAAATCTTTCTTCTTATATTTTATCATGGCTACTACCCCCGAGGTAACAATAATAATGGTTAAAATAATAAAATATTTTATTTCCAAATGTCCAACATCCATAAA
>JBJKSD010000014.1:0-15558 GCA_046704245.1 Bacilli bacterium | reverse complement strand
CAGGTTCTAAAGTAGATAATATAGCTGCTAAATCACCACTTTTTTCAATTGTAGGTCCACTTACAGTCTTAATATTACTACCCATTTCATTAGCAATAATATATGCTAAAGTAGTTTTACCAAGTCCAGGAGGACCATATAATAATACATGATCTAAAGATTCATCTCTCATCTTAGCTGCTTCAATAAAGACTTTTATATTATCTTTAACATCAGTTTGACAAATATATTCATCGATACTATCAGGACGCAAACTAGCTTCAAAAGTATCTTCTTTTAACTCTTTATTAGCAATAACTCTCTCATCCATCTTATTACCTCCCTATTTTAGTAATAATCTTAGGGCTTCTTTTATTTGATCTTCTAATTCTGATTTAATATCTATTTTAGGTAAAATAATATTAATGTCTTTTTGTTTATATCCTAATCCTTTTAATACTTCTATTAATTCTTCATAATTAGCATTATCAATTTCATTATCATTCTTAACTAACTTACCTTTTAAATCTAAAATAATTTGTCTTGCTACTTTATCTCCAATTTTAGGAAACTTCTTTAAATATAAAATATTTTCTCTTTCAATGGCATCAATTATTCCAGTAACACTACCAGTAGCAAACATTGGTAAAGCCATCTTAGGACCTAATCCTTTAACCGATATTAATTCTAAAAATAAATCTTTAGTATCTTTGTCTTTAAATCCATATAAAGAATGTTCATCTTCTCTAATATGTTCATATATATATATTTTATATTGTTCATTTTCTTTAAATACATAAGGATTAGGTGTATATATTAAATAACCTATATTATTATTATCTATGACAACACTATTTCCTTTTATTTCTATAATAGTACCCTCGATGTAAGAATACATAATGTCACCCCTCACTATTAAAATTATATCATAAATCTACATATAATTCATTGTATTATTACAAGAAAAAATCTAGTTATTAATAACTAGATTTTAATTTATAGAATATCTTCTATTAGTTTTACTATCACCTTGATATCTATAATTTTGAAGTTTTAGGACTAATATTTTCCCTGGTTTTATTTCCTTTTTAGCAATATTTGCATGTTTTTTGCTTCTTTCTTGATATTCGTCATTTTCAAATACTCTTCCCACAATAATTCACTCCTTAAATAAAAATGTGGCATATATTATATATATTTTCCACATTTTGTCAATACTTATATATTATTTCATATTATGATAAACATTTTGGATATCATCTAATTCGTCTAAAGCATCGATTAATCTTTCTACTTTATCATAAGTTTCATCATCTACTTCAACTTCAACCTTTGGTATAAATGTAACTTCTGACATAATAAAATCATTTATACTAATATCCATTAATCCTTCTTTAACTTTAATAAAATCTTCAGGATTAGTTACTATTTCATAGTTATCTTCATTAACCTTAAAATCAATAGCTCCATTATCAATGGCTTTCATCATTACTTGTTCTTCATTATAAGCTTTAGGTATAACTATAATACCTCTTCGATCAAATAAATAACTAACACTACCATCAGTTCCTAAATTACCATTATATTTAGTAAAGGTAGCTCTAACTTGTGAAGCAGTACGATTACGATTATCAGTTAAAGTATCGACCATTATGGCAATACCAAAAGGTCCATATCCCTCATATCTAACACTTTCATAATCTTCACTATTAGTAGCACTACCATGAGCTTTATCTATAACTCTTTGAATATTATCTAGAGGCATATTTTCACTTCTAGCTTTTTCAATAATCATTCTTAGATTAGGATTGTTCTTTGGATCTTTATCTCCTTGTTTAGCATAGACATATATTTCTTTGGCTAATTTTTGAAAGACTTTGCTTCTAGCTTCATCATTAGCCCCTTTTTTCCTCTTGATTGTTGACCATTTTGAATGTCCAGACATAATAATCCTCCTTAATCATTTTCGTCTATTATATTTTATCATATTATATATATCTGGTACTATATAACCTAATAAAATAAAGATAATTATTTGAATATCATCGACCATATTTCCATCTATTTGTTTAATAGATATTATAAATAGAAAGAATAAGATACTAACTAATATTTTATTACTAATAAAATCAGCAGGTATTACCCAATCTCTATTATCTTTAGTAATATATATTTTATATTGTTCTATGTAGATACTAAAGAGGGGTATTTTCATAATAAATAGACTAATACTTCTAATAATACCTTTATATAAACAATAAAGATAATTACATAAAGGATTAATCTTTCGATTATAAGTACAATATCTACCTATTCTAGCTTCTAATTTTTTAGTTCTATTTAAGATAATAAGATAGATAAGAAAGTATAGAACTAATAAGATAACACCTACATGTATCATATTAAATTCTATGTGATAGTAATTCACAATACCACCTACTATTCTTTATTTAATTAAACTCTTAGCTATTAATAATAGTTTATTATAACCATCTTTGTAATGTTTTTTAAGATAATTATTTAATACTAATATTTCATTATCAAGTAAATATTTATCAATATTCTTTATATAAAAAGATTTGGGTATAGTGTAATCAATATGAGTATTAATAAATTTCTTAATATCATAAGTAGTAAAATAATCTTTACCAGTATCTCTTGCTTCATTTAATAATATTTTATAGTTATTTAGATGTTTTTCTTTTAATATATGGATAACATTCTTAGTATTTTTTAAATCATAGGGATCGTTAGTAACAATAAATAAATTAAGATCACTCATTTGATAAACCATTAGATTAAAAGGTATTATACCATGAGTAGTATCAATTAAAATAACATCATATTGAGCGACTGCTACTTTAATAATATTATTAAGATATTGATAGTTTATCTTATTAATATTATTAATATCAGTAGGACACGCTAAAATATCGATATTATCATTATATGGTTCTATATAATGATCAAAAGATTGATATCTATTATTAGCTAAATCATCGATTAAATGAGTAATATCGTTTCTATTTCTAGCATGTAAAGAAAGAGCTATTGCTCCTCCATACAAATCTAAATCAATAATTAATACTTTTTTATTTAGGGTATAATAAATACCTGCTAAATTTAAAGTAATAATCGTTTTACCGACGCCACCTTTAAAAGATGAAACGCATATAACTTTACTATGTTTCTGTTCCATACTAGCCACCCCTATTATTTAAATACATTATATCATAAACAATTAATGATGGTATTCAAAATCATAATCTAAGATACGAACAGTATCTCCTTCTTGGACCCCTAAATCTTCCAATTCTTTATCGATACCATATTTCATTAATTTTTGAGCAAATCGCCTTGCTGCTTCATAAGAAGAAAATTTAGTCATCCTTAATAATCTTTCTATTTCATGACCTTTTACTAACCAAACATTATTATATTTTTTAATAATAAATGGTTTTTCTTTCTCAAATTTATATAAAATATGATTTTCGACTTTACTATCTTCAAATAGGGGTTTAGGAATAATATTAGTTAACATATCAGCTAATTTATTAAGAATTATATCTAATCCCTTTTTTTGAATAGCACTTATTTCATATATTGGAATATTAGGTACTTTAGTTTTAAATATTTTTAAATTATCAATAGCTCCTGGTAAATCCATCTTATTAGCAATAATTATATATGGTCTTTGTAATAATCCAGGATTATAAGTTTTAAGTTCATTATTGATAGTAATATAATCTTGATAAGGATCTCGGCCTTCTGAAGCACTCAAATCGATTACATGGGCAATAATTTTAGTTCTTTCGACATGTCTTAAAAATTCAATCCCTAAACCATCACCTCTAGATGCCCCTTCAATTAAGCCGGGTAGATCAGCAACAATAAATGGTTGTTTATCTTTTAATTGCACTACTCCTAGATTAGGATATAAAGTAGTAAAATGATATGCTCCTATTTTAGGTCTGGAAGCTGATATCATCGAAAGAATAGTTGATTTACCAACATTGGGCATTCCTACTAAACCTACATCAGCAATTAATTTTAATTCTAATTTTATATGTTTACTTTCTCCTGGTTCACCTTTTTCTGAAAAGTTAGGGGCTGGATTATTATGACTTGAAAAAGAAGTGTTACCTCTACCCCCTCTACCTCCATGAACAGCCGTAACTCTTTCACCTTGTTTAGTTAAATCAGCAATAATTAAATTAGTTTCTAGATCAGTAATAATGGTTCCTATAGGTACTTTTATAACCATATTAGGGGCATTCTTACCTGATTGATCTTGTCCACTACCATTTTCCCCTTTTTTACCTTTTATATTTTTGAAACCTCTTAAATCAATTAAAGTTGTAATACCTTGATCAGCCTCAAATATGATGTCTCCACCTTTACCACCAGAACCACCAGCCGGTCCACCCATAGGTACATATTTCTCTCTTCTAAATGCTGAACAGCCATCTCCCCCTATACCACCTTCTACATCTAGAATAATTTCGTCGACAAACATATTATCAACCCTCTTCTATTATATAATTATAGCATTTTTAACAAAAAATAAAAGCCCCTATTGGACTTCTATTTTTCATTTACAACACTAACTTGTGTTTTATTTCTTCCTAAACGTTCAAATTTAACGTATCCAGCTATTTTAGCAAATAAGGTATCATCACTACCCTTACCTACATTATTACCTGGAAATACTTTAGTTCCACGTTGACGATATAGAATCGATCCAGCTGAGACATATTCACCTGTAGTTGCTTTAGATCCTAATCTTTTAGAATGTGAATCGCGTCCATTTTTAATAGATCCTTGACCTTTTTTATGAGCAAATAATTGAATATTTAACTTCAACATGGATTACACCTCCTTATTTATAGTTATATGTTCTTGATAATCATTTTCTAATTCACTTAATAATTTAACCATATTTTGTAATAAACTATTAATTATATTATTATTTTCTAATACTTTTATTAATAATTGATCATCATCTTGATTATATTTTAAGGCATTAGGATATATACTTAATATGCCATTAACAGTAGTAATAGCTATGCTACTAACTGATGCACAGATAATATCCTTACCATATTCTTCATAATTAGCATGACCAACTATTTTTATTTCATCAATTATATCATTATTAGATATAATATTTACTTTTATCATCTTTATAACTCCATTTAACTAAGAATCTTAGTAATTTTAACAGTAGTATATGGTTGACGATGACCTTGAGTACGACGATATTTCTTCTTTGGTTTATATTTATAAACTACTATTTTCTTTTGTTTACCTTGTTTTTCTACTAATCCTTCTACTTTAGCATTCTTAACATAAGGATTACCAGAATTACCATTAACCATCAATACTTTATCAAATACTACTTTACCATTAACTTCTATTGGTAATTTTTCTACATAAATAATAGAACCTTCTTCAACCAAGTATTGTTTACCACCAGTTTCAATAACAGCTTTCATAATTAATACCTCCTTCATTAATCTAAGACTCGCCTTACAGGTACATCAATGTGTTTAAAACCTTATCAGGGCGGTTGTAGCTAGAGGCTACACACGTTTGTAATTCTACCATAATTACTAGTAATAGTCAAACATTTATAGGTAGAATAATGATTTTATCTTTTTTTAATTCTTTTTATAAATGTATCAAAGCTTGCTTTTTCATTATCATCTGGTATTTGACCTATTAAATGCATAGGTGAATAATTATTCTGAGGTGTATAAATGCGTTCAAAACAATCTAATAAAGCATAAGGAAACGATAAATCATGTAAATAATCTAAATATTTCTGATATTCATTAACTTTTAAACGATAAATAGGCCCTTGGGAAATATATCCTAATATTAATAATATATAACATAACCATTCAGTATTGGCATTGGGAATGCGCATACCATCTTCGTTAATAGGATATTTTGTTGCTAGTTCGGGATTCATATCAGGATCTTTTAAATTAATGTTTGTTGATAAATATTTTGAAGGAAAAGGTTGATTATCTCCAATTTTACAGCTATCTAAATCTACTGCATAAAGCATTTTACTATCGGTATCTATAATAAAGTTATCTTCATGAACATCAGATAGAAAGAAATTGTGTTTAAACCTCTTAATAGATTGAACTTTTTTTAATAATTTACCTACGGCAATCAAATATTGTTTTTTTACTTCATTAGGAATTTGTTGACTCTTCAATAAAGTTGATAAATTAATACTATTTTCAATAAAGGGTAATAAAAACCCCATGACAGTATCATCAACTATAACAATTCTTTCGGGCATAACTAATTGATCAATTCCTATAATTCGTTCATTATCCATAAGTGTATTAACCGTTAAAAGTTTATTACCAAAATAGTCTCCCTCTATTTGATATAACTTTTTAAATAATTTTCGGCCTTTTTCAATTTGCGTAGGAGAATCCACTATATAGAAAGTACTTTCAACATTAATAACATCATCAGGTAATCGATAACTAATTAAAGTTTCAAATTGTTGTTGGGTTAAGGTAAGCGCCTTCATAATAATACCCCCAATTAATGCTTGAATATTATATCATAAATAGATAAAAAAACAAAGTTATTTAAACCTTTTTTTTAACATCTCTTTTTCCGTTATATAATTATTATTAACTCTAAAAATATGTCTTCTATCCCGAAATATTTTATTAATATTATCATTTTTAATCAATTTTAATCTATAAAAATTAAAATCATTTAAATATCTTTCTAATAAAAATTTATTAAATTTTAATTCGTGATTACGTGATTCTTCATTTATCTTAGATAATAATAAAATACATATTAGAAAGAGATTAATATTAAAATAAAATCTGATAATTATTATTGTTAATATAATTAAGCAGAAATATGAACTATAGATCATTACTTTATTTGATATTTTATAGGGAATATTAGTATTCATAATCAAATTATATAATTTAGCGCCATCTAATGGAAATATTGGTATTAAATTAAAAAATAAGATAGCATAATGATAGTTCTTAACTATATAATAAGTAGAAGTAAATATAATATCAATATGATGTAGAAAATATATTAATAGATAGAGGGTATGTTGAAAAATAAATCCCATTAATAATATATACAATTCTTGTTTAATTGGTTGATTAAGATTAGTATTAAATTTTATATGACCACCAAAAGGATATAGATATATCTTATCTATATCCCATTGATAATATTTAGCCATTATATAATGACCTAATTCATGGACTAATATAATAATAGTCAATATAATAAATTCTCTAAATAGACCAGTAATAACAGATAAAGAGGCTACTAAAAGATATAGAGGATGAAATTCTATTTTACTTAATAATCTCTTTATAATCTAAAAATTTCCCTTCTTTTTGAAATACCAAATAAAGAATTTCCCCTTCAGTTTCTCCTAGTAATTTCCCCTTCTCTACATATTCATACATCTGTACATTACTATTCTTAACATTACCATACCAAGTATCAATACCATTAGTCTGTTGAATAATAATGGTATTACCATAATTTTCTTTATCACCAACAAAAACAACTATACCACTCTCTATTATCGGTACTAGATATTTATCTTCTACTGTTAATTTAGCGCCATTATTATATTTATTTACTTCTTTATATGTTAAATTTTCATTAAATACTGATTCTTCGGGTTGTTTAACAATATTTTGAAATGGTAAAATATTACCTAAATATTTTTTATAATAATAGTTAACAGATGCAAATTTAAAATTCGTTTCATAAATATTTTTATATATAAACTTCTCATTACTTGGAGATAGTCTAACATAAATTAATGTTAGTAATACTAATACCGAAGTAATTAATACTTTACTAATAGTTTTAAATAATAAAGGATGAACATTATCATTACTTGTCCTTTTATAAAATATTTTACTTCTATTTTTTAATCGATTCTTAATTGCTTCAATATTATCCATATAATCACCTAAAGCATAATATGAAAAAAAGTGTTAATTTATAACACTTAATCAATATGTTTTATTCTATATTTATCACTAATATACCTTAACCATATAAATAATATTACAACATAGATAATATTAAAGAATAATGAATTTAATATTTTATATGATACATCATAAAAACTAATGTTAGTATAATCGATAATATTTAAAATAAAGAAATTAGATAGATCAAAGATAGTAATAGTAATAATAGTCATAATAATAACATTGATAATATTATTAGCTAAGATATTATTCATTATCTTTACTATGATAGCTAACATAAAAAATAATAAAGTATTTAATGGTAAACTGTTGGTATATACAATATCATAACAGAAACCACATAAGGTAACGGCACGATAAAAATTATCATCTTCTTTATTAAAGTATGGGTAGATTAAGATTAGACTAGTGATAGTAAACATCGGTCTAAAAAGGCTTATATTACTAATTTGATAAGGGATAAAATGTGATACTAAACCGTCGAGAAGAAAAGAAATCCATAAAATAATTATGCCTAGTTTCATATTATTTAGCCTTTCTTTTTAATATAGTAACAAAGTATAAATTATTAAAATCAACTTCAGATTTAATTAAAACATTCTTAGATAGACCATATTGATCAAATTGAATATCTTCTACTTGACCTATTAGAATACCACTAGGATATATACCTCCTAAACCGGTGGTATATACTTTATTACCTTTATTAATAGTAATATTATTTTCAACTACTCCATCCATTATTAATAATTGTTTTTGATAATCATAACCACTAATTAAACCATGAATAAATTTATTATTAATTTCTATACCGGCTGATATCTTACTATTTAAATCATCAGTCGTAATTAATTTTACTTCACTAGTAAAATTAGTAGCTTTAATAATCTTACCAACTAAACCATGGCTATTTATAACTATCATATCTTGATCTACACCGTGATAAGTACCCTTATCTATAGTTATACTGTTATACCAATAACCAACATTACGAGTAGTAACAGTAGCATTTAAGTAAGTATATTCGGTTAATGTTTTATCGATCTTTAATAAATCTTTTAAAGCTGCTATTTCTTTCTTTAATTCTTTATTCTGACCATTAATTAATTCATATTTATATATTTCTTGTTTTAACTGTTCATTCTCTTTATATACTTTTTGCATATCGTTATATTTATCAATTTTACTATCAATATATAAAAAAGGGGCATATATTACTCTTTGAACTAATATGACGCCATCTTTTAATACTTTTTCTAACGGAGATAGTTTCCTATTATCGTCAACTAATAGGGTAAAAATAGCTAAAAAGATAGTTAAAATAATTAAAATAATCAATACTATATGTTTAAGTTCTAATTTATTTTTACCCATATCTACCCTTCTTCCAATTTTATTATAATATAAAAAACAATATTTTCAAATTAAATATTGTTATTTTTATAAAAACTATAATATTCATTATTACCAATAATTATATGATCTAAAATTGGTATACCTTGAATTAATCCAATCTTAACTAAATTATTAGTAAAGTTTAGATCTTCTTTACTAGGATTAATATCACCACTAGGATGATTATGCACACATATAATATTGGATGCCGATAATAAATAAGCTTCTTTGAATATTTCTCTAGGATGAACGATGCTTTTATTTAAAGTACCGATAAATAACAATCTTTTATCTATTAAATTATTTTTACAATCTAAATACAAACAATAAAAATGTTCTTGTTTCTTATTAATAAAATAATAACGACAATAATTATATATCTTCTCAGCATTATCCATCTTGATCTTATCATTATCTTGACAATAATAGACTCTGCGCCCTAATTCTAATGCTGCTTTTAATTCAATAGCTTTTACTTTACCTATACCTTTAATGGTTATTAGTTTATTAATCGTAAGATTTTGAATATTATTGATATTACCCACTTCTTTTAATACTCTACTAGCTATTATTTTAGCTGATTCATTCTTAGTACCAGTCTTTAATATAATAGCCATCAATTCTTCATTAGATAAGTGTTCAACCCCATAATTTAATAATCTTTCTCTTGGTCTTTCTTCTATGGGAATATCTTTAATTAGCATTTGCTCCATCTACTACCAACTCCTGATATTTTATTAATGTTTGTTTAATAATATTATTTATTTTATCTTCATCAGTTGTATTATTTAATAAGGTATCATATTGATCTAAAATACTAATAAATTTATCATTACTAATCGCTATTTCCTTAACATATATATCATTCCCTTTATCGATGAAATATTCCTTTAATTTATTAACATTTTCAGCATCTTTAGTAATAGCCGCATAAACCCGATAATAATTATTATCTTTCATATAAACATAATTTTTTAAATTTTTAGTATGTTCTTCCATTGATTCAGGAGTTGTATATACTCCCTGTTGTAAAAAATATAAGGTTACTTTATCATTGAAGACATCGATCATATTTTTATCATACTGATTAAAAATTATTTTACCAAAGAGATATCCTATTAAAATAGAAAATAAGATATATATTAACATTTTAATATTCATATGATCACCTATTATAAATATATATCCCCTAAATATATTTTTTTGTCGAATAAAAAAACTATCAATATTTAATTGATAGTTTTTGTTATTTTAGTTATTACTTCTTTTAAATCTAATTCCATATTATTATCGTCACTTCTTAATTTAAATTCAACTATATTATCCTTAATTTTAGAACCGACTGTAATTCTAATTGGAATACCAATTAAATCAATATCATTAAATTTTACTCCAATACGTTCATCGCGATCATCTAATATAGTATCGATATTTAATTCGTTTAATTGTTCATATATTTCATTGGCTTTTTTAACCTGTAATTCATCATTAATATCGACGATAACAATTGCTACTTGATATGGAGATATATTATATGGCCATATAATACCTTTATCATCATTATTTTGTTCGACAATAGCAGCGATAGCACGACCAATACCAAAGCCATAAGAACCCATTAATACTGGTTGTAAATTATTATTAGCATCTAAATATTTAAAATTAATAGCATCAGCATATTTAGTACCTAATTTAAAGGTATTAGCTACTTCTATTCCTTTTTTAAATACTAACTTATTACCACACTTAGGGCATATATCAAAAGTAGTAATATTTCTTATATCATCTAAATAATCATATTTAAAATCTTTTAAATTAACATTCTTATAATGATAATCAGTTTTATTAGCACCGACAATAAAATTCTTCATATTTTTTAATTCATTATCGACTATAATAGGTATATCTAAACCAATTGGTCCAGCAAAACCCACTTTAGCTCCCGTAATCTTTTCAACATTATCAAAATCTAATAGTTCAATATTATTACCAGCTAATAATTTTAATACTTTGGTTGGATTAACTTCATGCTCACCTTTTACTAAACAGGCAACCACTTTATCATCTATTTTATATAACATTGTTTTAACAAAATCTTTAGGTTCCATATTTAAATATGTGGCTACTTCTTCTATCGTTCTAGCATTAGGAGTATGAATTAGTTCTTTTTCTTTTTCTTCTTCATGAACTTCTTTTTCATTAGTTATACATTCAGCTATCTCTAAATTAGATGCATAATCACATGCTGTACACATAACTAAAGTATCTTCACCAATATCAGTAATAGCTTGAAATTCTTCTGATAAATCGCCCCCCATAATACCTGTATCGGCTGTTACAATACGATAGTCGATACCAATTCGATCTAACATCTTCTTATATGCATTATAGACATCCTGATATGCTTTAGCTAAGCCAGCTTCATCTTTATCAAAGGTATATGCATCTTTCATTATGAATTCTCTAACTCTAATTAAACCATATCTAGGTCGTGGTTGATCTCTAAATTTATTTTGAAATTGATATAAATTGATAGGAAAAACATTATATGATCTAATCTTACTACTAGCTGCCATAGCAAATAATTCTTCATGAGTAGGACCCAAAACATATCTTTTATCATTGCGATCCTTTAACGTAAAGACACTATCACCAAAAGTTTCAAGACGACCTGATTTACGATAAATATCTTCCATAATTAAACTTGGCATCATTAATTCAATAGCCCCTATTTTATTCATTTCTTCACGAACAATCTTTTCAATCTTACGATGAACGCGTAATCCAAGGGGTAAATACATATATACACCAGCTGATACTTTTTTAATCATACCGCTTCTAACTAATAAATTACCACTAATTGACTCTTCATCCTTAGCATCTTCTCTAAGTGTATAAAAATAACTATCTTTAAGCTTCATTGTTTCACTCCTTATTTAACTATATTAAATTATATCATAGAAATTAAAATAAAATAAAGTATATAATTAGTATATTAACAAATAAAAAAGAGGAACTTTCATGAAATACAAAAGTTCCTCTATGAACAATATAACATATCTATATATGTTTGTAAAGCTTTTTTAATAAAAAAATGAGAAGTTTTTATATTACTAAAAACTCCTCACATGAGGAAAATTTACTTTCGCAAAATTTCCTCTATGCACAATATACCACACTATAAAAATCATGTCAAGTTTTTTTGTAAAAAAAATGAGAAATTTTTAATTAAAAAAATTTCTCAGTTGAGGAACTTTAATAAAAAAATTCCTCTATGGACAATATAACATAATATAAAAATCATGTCAAGCTTTTTTTAAATATTTTTTTCACTATCATAATATATTAAATATCCCTTTACAAATAACCATAAGATAAAAGAACCAGTAGCTAATCTTTGAAACACTGACATCATTTCATTTATATTTAATAAAAATAATATTATCGTAATACTACCATTAATAATAATAGAGGCCATAATCATTAGCGAAAATATAGCATATAGACGATATTTTATAATATTTGATGTTCTAAATAAGATCCATGATATTCCTATTACTATTACTGATATTATAAAAACCATTAGTAATAATGATGTATGAAAAGCTATATATATATTATTTACTGGCGAGGTTAACATTAAATAATATGGTAATGGTGGAAAATTACGTAATATTATTCCTAATGTGCCTATTATTGATATTAAAATAAATACTATTCTAGTTTTATTAGGGATATATTCTTTATAATCGATTACTGCTAATACTCCACCAAACAATAAAAAAGTATTAGCAATATAGTATAATCCTTCTATTTCCCATAATTTTTTAGTCTTAAATAGAACTAAATCACCAATACTATGAAAAAAGATACTATAATTAGTTTTATATATACTACTTATAATAATTAATAAAATAAAAGTTATAGATGACATAATAAGGCTTAACCCTAAATATCTGCGCATTTACTCTTCCCCACTATCACATTAAATTATATGTAGGGAAAATATATTATATTAATTGACCTAACTTTTCATCGATAACATCTAATCTTGTTTCTTCTTCTTTCTTTTTCTTTAATTCTTCATTTACAATATGTTCTGGGGCATTATTAATAAACTTATTGTTAGCTAATAATTGTTCGCGACGCTTAATAGATGCTAATAAAATAGTTTTTTCATCGTTAAGTTTTTTAATTTCATCGTTAGTATTGACGTTTTTATTAAAGGCAACTATTAATTTAATATCTGATGCTACTACCGTAATAGTAGTCATATCATTATTATTAAAATCTTTAATATTAATAATATCTTGATCAAGTTTTAATAATTTAGTAATAATATCTTGATAATCACTATCTAAATCGCCAACCAATAAATATGTTTTTAAATTATTTTCTAATTTAATAGCTCTAATTTTTTGCATAATATTTATTATTTGTTCCATATCTTTTAAACTATCATTAAAATATAATTTATTATCAATAGTTGGATAATCAGTTATCATAATTGATGAATTACTATTTGGTAATTGTTGATATATTGCTTCAGTAACATGAGGCATAAATGGATATAACATTTTAATAATTGAAGTTAATACTTTTATTAAAGTAATCTTTGTTTCTGTTTTATCAATATTAATCTTTGCTAATTCTATATACCAATCACAAAAATCATTCCAAATAAAACTATATAATATTTTACCAGCTATATGAAATTCATATTTATCCATCGCTTTAGTTACATTTTTAATAGTATTATTTAATTTAGTTAATATCCATTTATCAGCAATAGTTAAATTATTAACCTCATATTCTTGTTTATTTATACCTTCAATATTCATTAATACAAAACGTGAAGCATTCCATATTTTATTAATAAAGTTCCAAGCCGCTTTTATTTTTTCATCATCATATCTTAAGTCTTGTCCTGGAGCAGTTGATGTAGTTAAAAAATAACGTAGGGCATCAGCTCCATATTGATCAATAACATCCATTGGATCAATACCATTAGCTAATGATTTACTCATCTTACGACCATCTTTATCGCGAATTAAACCATGAATTAAGACATTATCAAATGGTCTTTTATGAGTAAATGCTAATGATTGAAAAATCATTCTAGATACCCAGAAAAAGATAATATCATATGCTGTAACTAAGATATTATTAGGGAAATATCTAGTTAAAGGTTTATCGGGCCATCCTAGGGTTGAAAAAGGCCATAGAGCACTAGAAAACCATGTATCTAATACATCATTATCTTGAACCCATCCTTCATCTGTAGGAGCTTCATAGCCAACATATATTTCCTCACCTTTATACCATGCTGGAATTCTATGTCCCCAATATAATTGTCTAGATATACACCAATCTTGAATATTATTCATCCAATTAGTAAATATCTTTTCAAAACGCTTAGGAATAAAATTAACGCTATTATCTTTATTATTTTGATTTTCAACAGCATATTTAGCTAATTCATCCATCTTAACAAACCATTGTAACGATAAATATGGTTCGACCATAGCATCAGTTCTTTCACTATGCCCTACTTCATGTTTAATCTTTTCGATTTTATCTAACAAATTATTCTTTTGTAAATCTATTACTAATTGTTTACGACATTCAAAACGATCTAATCCTTCATATTGTAAAGCATTACTATTCATAGTAGCATCCTTATTCATGCAGATAATACGCTCTAAATTATATTTGTTACCTATTTCAAAGTCATTTGGATCATGAGCTGGGGTTATTTTTACTACTCCCGTTCCATATTCTATATCTGCATAATCATCAGCTATAACAGGTATATAACGCTTAGTCATAGGTACTAATACTTTCTTACCAATATATTTAGTATACCTTTTATCACTAGGATTAACGATAATAGCTGTATCTCCAAATATAGTCTCCGGACGAGTAGTAGCTACTTCTAAATATTCATCACTATCTTCAAGCTTATATTTAATATAATATAAAGCTCCTTCTATTTCTTTATAAATAACTTCAATATTAGATAAGGCCGTCATCGCTTCGGGATCAAAATTAATAATTCTTTCACCACGATAAATATAACCTTTATTATATAGTTCAATAAAAGCTTTCTTAACGGCATTAGATAAACCTTCATCTAAAGTATATCTTTCTTTGGAATAATCTA
>JBJKSD010000013.1:0-24741 GCA_046704245.1 Bacilli bacterium | reverse complement strand
GGGTCTTTTTATATATTCTATTACATCTAGTAATTAATTTAGGAGGGTTATTAGGAGTATTACCACTTACTGGTATACCACTTCCATTCTTTAGCTATGGTGGATCATATGCTTTATGCTTATTTATAGCTTTAGCCTTAGTTCAACGAGTACATATTGAAATTAATGAAGAAAATAAAAGGAAATATCACGAAAAAATAAAATAATCTCCATAGGAGGTTATTTTTATGTTAATAAATAAATTAAAGATAATAATTATAACTATTATTATAATTATTAATGGGGGTTTATATTATACTTTATTAAAAGAAAAAAAGACCGTTATTGAAAAGGAAGAGATAGTAGCAATAGAACCAATAGTAGAAGCCAAAGAAGTAATAAAATATTTAACTGTTGATATTAAAGGAGCTATTACTAAACCTGGTGTTTATACAATAGAAGAAGGTAGTAGAGTAAATGATGTTATTAAGAAAGCTGGAGGTTTAACTAAGTATGCTAATACTTACTATATTAATCTAAGTAAAAAAGTTTTTGATGAGATGGTAATAATTATTTATACCAAATCAGAAGTAACTAATTATCAAAAGAAAATAAATAATGATATTACTACTACTAAAAAATTACAAGAAAATAATAATAATGATGCTCTTGTTCCTATCCCTAATACTATATCAGAACCTACTAGTAATATTATTAATATTAATAGTGCTACGTTAGATCAATTGATGACGTTATCTGGTATTGGTGAAACAAAAGCCCAAGATATTATCATTTATCGTAACCAAAATAATGGCTTTAAATCAATTGATGAAATAAAAAATGTTAAAGGTATAGGAGATAGTACTTTTGCTAAAATTAAGGACTATATTACTATATGATCAAATATATCTTATCTTAGTATTAATTATCTTACTATATGCTTTTATTGATGTTAAATATAATATTAGGTATAGTAAATATTTAGGTAATGAAAAAGTAATAGTAGGTTATTTAAATGATTATTATATTGATGGTAATAAGTTAACAATTAATTTAAAAGCTCAAGAAATAGTTATAGGTAATTATTATTTTAAAACGGTAGATGAAAAAAATAATTTTATTGATCATTATTTTTTAGGTGATCAGATAAAATTAACAGGTTTATTAATTAAGCCTAAAGGTAATACTGTTTTTAATTTATTTGATTATCATGATTATCTATATCACCATCATATTTATTACTTATTTAAGATTGAAAATATAATAAAGATAAGTAATAATCATCTATTATCTTATCAAATAAAACAAACAATTATTAATCGTATTAATCATATAAATAATGTTAGTAATTATTTAAAAACTTTTATTATGGGTAATACTAAAGATATAGATAATAATACTCTAACTAGTTATCAAATCATTGGTATTAGTCATCTATTTGCTATATCTGGTATGCATATAGGGCTTCTATCCATTATATTATTAACTTTATTAACAAAATTAAAGATAGCCGAAGCAAAAAGATATTTATTAGTCACTATCTTTTTATTATGTTATATGTACTTAACTAATTATTCTCCTTCAGTAATGCGGGCTACTATCTTTTTTATCTTATATTCCATTAATAAAATCTATTATTTTAATATTAAGAGTATCAATATCTTTTTTCTTACTTTAAGTATAGTAGTCTTAATAGATCCTCATATTATCTATGATATTGGTTTTCAATTTTCTTTTACTATTAGTTTCTATTTAATCTTATTTCAAGCTTTAATTAATAAATATAATTCCTATTTAACTAAATTATTAATGGTATCTTTTATTGCTTTTATGAGTAGTTTACCGATAGTTATAGTAAATTTCTATCAAATTAATATCTTCAGTATCATCTTTAATTTAATCTTTGTACCATTGATATCTATTATCATATTTCCCTTATCGTTAATTACTTTTATCTTACCTTTCTTAGCTAATCTTTTAATATTATTAATTAATATAATGGAATATTTAGCGTTATCTTTAAGCCATATTAAGATAGGTATTATTATTTTAAGTAAACCTAATCTTATACTAATAGTTATTTATTATATCGTTATTACTTATACCTTATATGTGTTTAGGTATCAATCATATTATTTTATATATATAATCTTTCTTATTGCTATTCATCATCTTAGTTCTTTTGTAATTCCATATCCATCACTTACGATGATCGATGTTGGTCAAGGAGATGCTATATTAATTAGATTGCCATTTAATCAAGGTAATATATTGATTGATACGGGAGGTAAACAAACCTTTAATACTGAATCATGGACGAAACAAAATAATAATTTTTCATTAGCTACTAGTACTTTAATCCCTTATTTTAAATCTATAGGTATTACTAGTATTGATTATTTAATTATTACTCATCATCATGATGATCATATTGGAGAAGCTTTAAACCTTATCAATAATTTTAAAGTAAAGCATATTATTCTTAATAAAAGTGAAGTTTCTAAACAATTTATAAACCATCAAAAAATAAATCATTATTACTTTGGTAATAGCGATATATTAACTATTAATAAATATAAATTTTATTTTTTAAATCCATCACAAATAGGGAAGGATCTTAACGATAATAGCTTAGTAATATATACCGTTATTAATAATAAAGGTGTTTTATTAACGGGCGATATATCTTCATCAATTGAAAAGCAAATTATTAATGAATATAAATTAAAAAATCTGTATATACTTAAAGTAGCTCATCATGGTTCAGATACTAGTACTAGTGAATTATTATTAAAAACTTTAAGACCTAAATATGCTTTAATATCAGTGGGTTTAAATAATAAATTTAATCATCCTAGTCAGGTGATTATCGATCGATTAAATAATTATCATATAAAAACATATTTAACTTCAAAAAATGGTAGTATTTATTATAGATTTTATACTAAAACCATGGTTATTAAATTATGTCCATCATAATATGTATTAGGACGCTAAGCTATTTTAGCGTTTATATAGATAGTGGGGCTTTTTTAAGCCCCATTTTTATTTTTATATGATATAATTTGATTAGGTGGTAATATGGATAATGTCTATTTACTTTATGGTGAAGAAAAACAACTTATCGATCAAAAAATAAAAGAAATTATCGATCAATATTTAACAACTGATATTGCTAATAGCATCATTAAATATGACTTAACTGAAACTAGTATCGATGAAGTATTAGATGATGCTTCTATGCCATCATTATTAACCGATTTAAAGATGATTATAGCTAATGATTGTTTCTTTTTAACTAGCAGTAATAAAAAGATTGATTTTGAACATAACATCGATAATCTAATTAGATATATTAATAATCCTAACCCTAATACTATTCTAATCTTAACTACTAATTCATCTTTAGATGAACGAAAAAAAATAGTAAAAGCATTAAAGAAAAAAGCTAAAGTATTAGAATATAAAAAAATAGACCATGTTAATCTCTTTAATGCTGTTAAAGATCGTTTTACAACAAATAAATATAAAATTGATAATGAAACTATCAATAGTTTAATCGAAAAAGTAGGGTATAATCTTCATCGTATCAATAACGAAATAGATAAATTAATGTTATATAAATTAGATGATAAAATTATTACTAAAGAAGATATTATTGAATTAGTACCTAGAACAGTAGAAGAAAATATATTTGATTTAATCGAAGCAGCCGTTAATAAAGATAAAGATAAGATATTTACTATCTATGATGAGCTATTAAATCAAGGAGAAGAACCAATTAAGATAATTGTCTTACTAGCTAATCAATTTAGAATTATCTATCAAACTAAAATATTATATCAACAAGGTTATACTGAAAAAGATATTGCTAGTGAACTAGGTATTCATCCATATCGTATTAAATTAGCGTATCAAAAAGGTAGATTATTTGATGACAGTACATTAATTAAATACTTAAAAGAATTAGCTAATTTAGATATTGGTATTAAAACAGGTCAGATTGATAAAAATATTGGTTTAGAATTATTTTTATTACAATTATAGGAATAGATTAATCTATTCCTTTTATGTCAAGCAATATATTTATTATTATAAATTAATAGGTAAAAGATCAATTATGATATAATTTATTATAGTAGAAAAGAGGCTAATATGGCTTATAATTTTCCTATTAAAGTAGTTGAGTTTAATTATGTATTAATAGCTTTAATATTGCTACTAGCTATAAATATAATAATTATTTATTGGCATATCTATAAAAAATATATTCATAATTGTATATTTTATCCTTTATTGATATCCTTAATTATTATGATCAGTGCATTTTATCTTGGATATAGTTATGCATATATAAATAAAGAAATTAAACCTAATCTATATCGTGATAGTTATTTACAAGATTCATTTAATAATAATGAATTAATGGGTATGTATTTTCGTGAGATAGGATATGAATATAAAAGTAAAAATGATCTAGTACATAGAAATTATGTCAAGTTAAAAGCTATCGATAAAGCAAAAGACTATAAGATTATTTATTATCTAGATAATTGTAATACTAAGCATGAATTTTTAATTACTAATAATTCAATGACTAATATAAATAATTATAATGGTTATAAAATTGAACATAATCCAATGAACTATAATCTAGAATTAGCATTAGATATGACTTTTGATGAAAGTAAACAAAAGCAAAAAATAGTTGATATTGAGATATACAATTTAAATAATAAGTTATTATCTACAATGAGTATTACTTTTACTCCTACAACAGTTAGTATTGAAAAAGCAATAGATGATAATAAAAGTATCACCAATTAAAAAGCAACAATTATGTTGCTTTTATTTTGTCAGTATTTTTAAAATTAACTTTAGCTATCTCTTTTAATTTATCAAAACCATATTTATTAACTATTTCTTTACCAACATTATCTACGATATTACTTGCTCCTTTTGGTAATTCAATATCTATGGTTTTACTTAATTTAGCTAATTCTTTTAAGAAGATATATCTACTTATAACCGAAGCACAAGCTACAGCAATACTTTGTTCTTCACCTTTAGTTAAGAAAGTAATGTTTTTTACTATATTAGGTATATCTTTTAAGTATTTATAATAATTATTACCATTAGCAAATTCATCGACAATAATATAATCATAATGCATATTATTATTTAACATATTACTTAACACTTTATTATGTAAAATAGCTTTTATTTTATTCATATTAATATCTTTGCTATATTTTTCGTTATATTCTTTATTACTTAAAATAATACTTGAGTATTTAATTCTACTAATAATTTCTGGTACTATTTTTAATATTACATCATCGTTCATCTTTTTAGAATCTTTTAAACCTAATGATTCTAAGAAAGATATATCTTGTTTGCTAACATAAGTACAAGTTACAACAATAGGACCAAAATAATCACCGGTACCAACTTCATCGGAACCTATAACATCAGCATAGTAATAATCTTTTGTTTTAGGTTTACTAGCTATATGGCTACTCATATCACGCCACATATTAGCATCGATATCTGCTGATACGCCTTGAAACATAACTTTACCTGATTCATATAAAGTAATAATAGTATCTTCTTCTTGAGCTTGAAAGATGGCATAGGGAGGTGTTTGTTCTCTTACTTTATCTTTATAATAATCAATCATTTTTTGTTTTATGTCATCGTTTACTTTAAAAACAATATTCATTGTCAACCACTCCTAAAAATATTTTATCATATTTTGCATTGTTTTAAATAATAAGTTATAATATATTATTAGAGAATGGAAGGAGTAAGTCATGAGTATTGTAGATATTATAATAGTATTATTTGTTTTAGTATGGGGTGCAGTTGGTTTCCAAAGAGGTTTTATAAAAGAGACTACTATGTTTGTAGGATTAGTTGCTGTTATTGCTATAGCCTTTATGTTAAAGAATCCGGTTGCTGCTTTTCTATATGAAAGGTTACCTTTCTTTAATTTCTTTGGTATATTTAAAGGCGTTACTGTTTTAAATATATTACTATATGAATTAATAGCTTTCTTTTTAGTATTAGTAGTATTAATGTTTATTTTAAGGATATTTACTTTCTTTTCTAATATTATTGAAAAGATTTTAAATTTTACTATTATTTTTGGTATTCCATCTAAATTAATGGGTTTTGTAGTTGGGTTAATAGAAGGATATTTATTAGTTTTTTTAATCTTATTCTTTATGAGTTTACCAACCTTTAATTTTAAAATAATAAATGATTCATCATTAAAACCAAAGATATTGACACAGACCCCAATATTGTCTAAAATGTTAGATAACACTATCGCTTCTTTTGAGGATATTTATACTTTAAAAGTTAAATATAATAAATCGACATCAAATGATCAGTTTAATCAGGAAGCATTGGGTATACTATTAAAGCATAAGATAGTATCAGTAGAATCAATAGAGAAGTTAGTTGATAGTGGTAAGTTAAAAGTTAAGGGTATCGACGATATACTCGAAGAATATAAATAAAATAGAGGAGGAATATTATGAGTATTATTCATTTAGAAGATAACAACTTACAAGATAAAATAAAGGAGAATACAGTATTAGTAGATTTCTATGCTGATTGGTGTGGACCATGTAAGATGATTGCCCCAATATTAGAACAAGTTGCTAATGAAATGCCTAATTTAAATATAGTTAAAGTAAATGTCGATAGTAATCCTGATATAGCCCATCAATATAATGTTATGAGTATACCAACTTTAGTATTATTTAATAATGGTAATCCAGTAGGAACTAAATTAGGATTTCAAAGTAAAGAAATGCTAATGCAATGGATACAAGAAAACAAGTAATTACTTACTTGTTTTTTTTATGTTTATATCTTTTAATTCGTCTATGATAATGTTAGGTATATTTAATAATTGTTGTTTAATAGTAGCTATTTTAGTTAATTCTATCTCTATTTGATAAGTAATAATTTGATCATATTGTCTATTACTTATAATAATATCTTTTAATATCTTATCTACTTGTTGTTGATCTTCATATTTAAATTTTATAATTACTTCTTTACCTTTAATTAAAGAAGCTATCTGAGCTAATTTTAAGGCTTCTAAGACACTATTACGATATGTTCTAGTTAAATTATTAGCTCCTAATTTAATACCTCCATAATACCTAATAATAATACATAATATATAGTTTAATTGATGTTGTTCTAATCCTTCTAATATAGGTATACCAGCCGTACCACTAGGTTCTTTATCATCATTATATCTTTTAATATTATCTATTATATAAGCATAACAATAATGAGTAGCATGTTTATATTGATGTTTTATATTTTTTATAATATTTAATCCTTCTTCTTCACTATTGATAGTTTTGAGGATTGTAATAAACTTTGATTTCTTAACTATTATTTCATTTGTTATATTATTTAAAATAGTATTCATCTAATCACCATAATCATTATATAACACTATGTATTGATTGACAAATTTGATATAATCTACTTGGTGATATATATGTTCAAAACAAAATTAAACTTAGTCCCAACTAAACCTGGTTGTTATCTAATGAGAGATAAAAATAATAATATTATCTATGTTGGTAAAGCCTTAAATTTAAAAAATAGATTAAGTTCATATTTTAATGGTAAACATGATGGTAAGACTTTACTTATGATTAATGATATTCATGATTTTGAATATATCGTTACACCAACTGAATTAGAAGCTTTATTATTAGAAATAAATTTAATTAAAAAATATCTACCTAAATATAATATCTTATTTAAAGATGATAAAAGTTATCCTTATATTGAATTAACTGACGAGAAATACCCAAGATTAGTAATTGTAAGAAATATTAATCGTCGTAAGAAAAAACAAAGCAAACTATTTGGACCTTATCCTAATGCTTATGCTGCTAAAAAGACTTTAAATCTATTAAATAGGATATATCCCTTACGTAAATGTAATACCTTAAAGAAAAGAGCATGTCTTTACTATCACTTAGGTGAATGTCTAGGTTATTGTACTAAAGATATTAATCAAGATGATATTGATAAGATGAAAGAAGAAATAATTAGATTTCTAAAAGGTGATCATTCAATTGTAACCTCTAAAATAAAACAAGAAATGCAGATAGCTAGTGATAAGTTAATGTTTGAAAAAGCTATAGAATTAAAAGCCTTACTAGATTATATTGAGATAACCTTAAAAGAACAAACGATTGATTTAAAGACTAACGATGATTTAGATGTCTTTGGTTATTACTATGATAAAACTTATCTTTCAATCCAAGTGTTTTTTATTAGAAATGGTAAAGTGGTAGGTCGTACCGCTAATATTTTTCAATCAGTAGATACCATAGAAGAAGAATTAGTAGAATATATAGTTAATTTCTATAATAAAAACAATCTTAAACCCAAAGAAATTATCGTTCCTTATATTGCCAATGATCAACTATTAGAAGAAGTATTACATATTAAAGTAAAAATACCTAAGCAAGGTAAATATAAAAGTGTCTTAGATATGGCAAGTAAGAATGCTAAAATTAATTTTGAAGAACAATGGGAAAGTTTAAAAACTAACGAAGAAAGAATAAGTAAAGCGTTACAAGCATTAAGTGATAAATTACATCTTAATAAGATAAATAGAATAGAAATATTCGATAATTCTAATTTATTTGGTACTTTCTATGTCAGTGGTATGGTCGTCTTTACTGATGGTAAACCAGATAAGAAAGAATATCGCAAATTTAAAATTACGACCCCAACGATTAACAACGATCTAGGAGCTATGGAAGAAGTTATCTATCGAAGATATTTTAGAGTTTTAAAAGATCATTTAACTCCTCCTGATTTAATTATCGTCGATGGTGGTATCAACCAAGTTAATGTCGCAAGAAAAGTAATAGCTAGTTTAAAATTAAATATACCAGTAGCTGGTTTAAAGAAAGATAGTTTTCATAATACTAATGCCTTAATAGGGAATAATCCAATTACCGATATATCGGTTGATAAAAGAAGTCCCTTATTTCAATTATTAAATATTATGCAAGAAGAAGTTCATCGTTTTTCTATCTCCTTTCATCGTGATAATCGTAGCAAAGGAGCCTTAGCTAGTACTTTAGATTTAGTAGGTGGTATTGGTGCAAAAAGACGCCAATTACTATTAAAACAATACGGTTCTTTACGTAATATTAAAAAAGCTTCACTTGACGAATTACAAACCATCTTACCCCACAATGTAGCTTTAAACTTATATAATTTCTTGCAAAACCATAAATGAATGTTATAATTAAAATAGAATAGGTGATATCATGAAGAAAGGTTTTACGTTAGTTGAATTATTAGCTGTTATCGTTATTTTAGGTATTGTCTTAATGGCTACTATTCCTATCGTATCTAATTTAATTAACGATGCTAGTCAAAAAGCATTTAATACTAATAGTGAATTATTATCTAAAGCAGCCGAAAGTTACTATGTCGAAAATGTCGGTGATTTACCAACTGGTGTTGGGAAAACTACCCTTGTTTATTTAGATACTTTAGTTGATGGTGGTTTTATGAATGCCATTAAAAATCCTGATGATGAGTCACAATATTGTATTGGTTATGTCTTAGTTACTAAGACCGGATTAGAAACTTTCTCATATGAACCATTTTTAAAATGTGGAAATGATTTTGAAACAGCTAATTTCTATTTAAATTATTTAGCTGAAGATATTACTACCTATGATCTATTAAATGGTACTGGTGATTTTGAAACAGATTCAGATAGTAATGGGGCTGCTGATGGTTGGGGCTGTGATTGTAATGCTTCTATTTATAGTTTATCAACAGTAGAAAAATATAGTGGTACATATGGTCAACAATGCGCTTTAGGAGAAGGAGCAGCTGGCAATAACGTATGTGTCTATACACCAGCATACTTTGATGCTGGTGCAATAAATCCTAGCCATATCTATTATGCTAAAGGTTACTATAAAAAAGTAGATGGAACCGGTCGTTTTGGTTTTAATATACATAATGTAACTAAAGGTATATTAAATACTACCTATGATATTAGTCGAACTATTGGTTTTTGGTATGGTTATAGTGGTATTATTGATATGTCACTCAATACTAACAATAAAATAGATGATCAATATAGATTATATATCTATACTAATGCTAGTGGAGGATTAGTAGCTGATACTTATATCGATGATGCCTTATTATTAGACTTAACTGATATTTATGGTGCTGGTTATGAACCCTCTAAAGATATTGTCGATCAAATAGTAGGAGGAATTTAAAAATAATTACTAAGTAATTATTTTTTTATGTGTTATAATTTTTAGTAGGTGGTAATATGAATAAGATAAAGATTATGGATGAATTATTAGCTAATAAAATAGCAGCTGGTGAAGTAGTAGAAAAATGTGTTTCCGTCGTAAAAGAATTAGTAGAAAATAGTATTGATGCTAATAGTACGGAAATAAAAGTAGAGTTAATAGATGCTGGTACTAGAGAAATAAAAGTAACTGATAATGGTACTGGTATGGAACAAGAAGATGCTTTATTAGCTTTTGCTCGCCATGCTACTAGTAAACTATTAACAGAAGAAGATCTATTTAAAATTAACTCGTTAGGTTTTAGAGGCGAAGCTTTACCATCAATTGCATCAGTGAGTGAAATATCATTAAAAACTAGTACTGGTGATATTGGAACCCTAATTAATATTAAAGGTGGTAAATTAATAAGTAATGAAAAAGCTGATGCCAGAGTAGGTACTATTATTACCGTAAAAAATCTTTTCTATAATACTCCAGCACGTTTAAAACATCTCAAAAGTTTATATGCTGAACTAGCAGCTATTACTGATTATCTAAATAAAATGGCTCTAGCTCATCCTAATATTAAATTTAGTTTATATAACAATAATAAAATATTATTAAATACTGATGGTAGTAATAATTTATTAAAAGTTATAAATAAAGTATACGGTATCGAAATTACTAAGAAAATGATACCTATCGAAGGCCATAATAATGACTATGATATTACTGGTTATATATCTTATCCGGAAATAACTAAATCAACTAGAAATAGTATGATTACGATAGTCAATGGTCGCATTGTTAAAAATTTAGAATTAAATAAAGTTATCAATGATGCTTATCATACTTATAAACCCGAAGATCGATATCCAATAGTTATATTTAATATTGAAGTTGATCCATCATTAATCGATGTCAATATTCATCCTACTAAATTAGATATTAAATTTAGTAAGATGGATAGTTTAAAAGAATTAATAAGCGATGTTATAAATCAAAAATTAAATAATATTAATCTAATACCTAATGTTGATACAACTCCCAAAGAAACTCGTCAATATGAAGAATTAACCTTAGATTTAAATACCACAGTACCAGATAATCATATAATAGAAGAAGAACCATCTGAATATATACCTAATGAACCAACCGAAAAGTTACCAATGTTATATCCAGTCGGTTTAGTTCATGGTACTTATATTGTCTGTGAAAATGAATTAGGTATGTATTTAATTGATCAACATGCTGCCAAAGAAAGAATTAATTATGAAAAATATTTTGATGCCTTAAGTAATCCTAAAAAAGATCAAATAAATATGTTAATGCCTATTACGATCGAATTACCTAGTAATGAATATATTATATTAAAAGAACACTTTAATATCTTAGAAGATTTAAGTTTTGATATTGAAGAAATGGGTATCAATACCATTATTATTAAAGCTCATCCTACTTGGTTACCTCACAACTATGAAGATCTAGCTATTAAAAAGATAATCGATATTATTGTCGATAAAGAAGCATTTAACCCTAAAAAGTTTAATGAAAAAGTAGCTATTACTTTAAGTTGTAAATTATCTATTAAAGCTAATGAGCGAATAACGATTGAGGAAATGGAAAGCTTGATTGCTGACTTACATAAGTGTCAAAATCCATTTACTTGCCCTCATGGTAGACCAACTATTATTTTTTATTCTAATTATGAATTAGAAAAGTTATTTAAAAGAACAATGTAATGTTGACAAAATATGGAAAAAGTGTATAATAAAAGAACTTTTAAAAAGGAGGGTCATAGATGTTTAGAGATGATATTTTTCCAATTGGTCGTTGGGATACTCAAGGTCTAGCAAATAGAGCTGATACAATAATGAATGTTGCTGGAAATAGACGCGCAAGTGAAAATTATTATTATGGTTGCGCTAGATTAGCACAGCACAATTATCATAATTATCAATCTTACCAATTGAAAATTGAAGCAGAAGCTAGAAAAAATTCTAAAATAGCCAATGAGACTATACGTTTTTTAAGTGATAAATTAAGACAAGCTAATGAACAGATAGTTGATCTTGCAGCAAAAAGTGCTGAAATAGCTCAATTACGTGAACAAGTAGCACAATTGAAAGCATTAGTTGAAAAATCAACTATTACAACTTCTAGTAATTTAGATGATATTGCTAAGGAAACTATTGCTAATGCTATAAGAACATCAGAAGAAAAAGGTACTCAATATCAAATAGGTAAAAGATAATAATAAAAGATTTATAAGTTGATTATAAATCTTTTTATATATATAATTAATAAAGGTGATAACATGAATAAAGTAATTGTTATAGTTGGTCCAACTGGCGTAGGTAAGACCAAATTATCGATCGCGTTAGCTAAAGCTTTTAATGGAGAAATAATTAATGGTGACAGTATGCAAATATATAAAGGTTTAGATATTGGAACAGCCAAGATAAAAGAAGCAGAAAAAGAAAATATTAACCATCATCTTTTTGATATTAAAGAAGTAGATGAATATTATTCAGTTTATAATTATCAACAAGATGGAAGGAAAGTATTAGCTGATATTATAAAAAGAGAAAAGATACCTATAATAGTAGGTGGCACTGGTCTATATATTAAAGCTTTATTATATGATTATGAATTTAATGAAGAAGATAAACAAGATAGTTATGATGAATATTCTAATGAAGAATTATATGATATGTTATTAAAGATTGATCCTAATACTTCTATTCATATTAATAATCGAAAAAGAATTGTTAGAGCCTTAAACTATTATCATAATAATAAATCATTACCCAATAATAATAGTAATAGATTGTTATATGATGCTATCTTTATTGGTTTAACAATGCCTAAAGAAGAATTATATGAACGCATTGATAACCGAGTTAATCAGATGATAGATGAAGGTTTAATTAAAGAAGTTGAAGCTTTATATCAGAAGAATATTAGAAGTAGAGCTATTAATACCGGTATTGGATATAAAGAATTATATCAATATTTTGATCATCATATTAGTTTAGAAGAGGCTATTAACTTAATAAAAAGAAATTCTAGAAGATATGCTAAAAGACAATATACTTGGTTTAATAATAAAATGGATATTAAATGGTTTAATGTTAATATTAATAATTTTAATAAGACAGTAGATGAGATAAAAGATTATATAAAAAAATACTTCATTTGAAGTATTTTTATATTTCTAAATATATATTAGCGTCAAATTGATGGTCTTCAACATTTAATTTTTTTAATTTAGTTGTATCGATTAAGAAGAAAGTATGATCTAAAATATCTTTGCCTGAACTACTTACTGGATCATCCCAAGATACATCAATATGATACCATTTATTATTTAAATATACTAAATTCCAAACATGTTTTTCATTAGCTATTTTATAGTTATTAAGGTTTAATTTATTTAAGAAGATAGCCATTGTATCAGCATAACCACTACAAAAACCATAACCTTCAAATAATACTCCATAACTAGTATCTGATTTATATTTAATTATTCCACTATTTAAACGATCTGAATCATATTTAGTATGATTGACAATATAGTCGTGAATAGTTCTTATCTTTTGTTCTATAGTCATATTATCTTTCAATATTTCTTTCATAATAGCGTTTACTTTATCGTCAATTAATTTTCTCGTTTCATTATCATATGTTTTAATAATACTTACCGTAACAGTACCTAAAGTATCATATTTAGTTTTAATTTCTTTATATGAATTATAAGGATGAACAAAATTATTGACATGGGATAATAAAGTTTGATCGTTAGCTATATTATGTAAATCCCCTAAACAATCAGGATATTCGTTAGTACAATAGAAAGTAAATTCATCCCATCCCGAATTAAATATAGTATAAAAGATATTTAATAAATCTTGTTTATCATTAGGAACAAAATCAATCGTATTTTGGACAAATAAATAATCATAATTCCTTTTATCAACATTAGCTGCTGGTACTACTACTTCTCTTTGGCGATAAAAAAATTGTGATCCATAGTCCATAATTTCCTCTTTATAGTTATAAAGAATATAATATAAACCTATAAATAGTAATACAAATATCAAGAAGCGTTTCATCCTATCACCTAATCTTATTTTAACATAAAAAATGAAGTAATT
Source organism: Bacilli bacterium (assembly GCA_046704245.1). Taxonomy (GTDB): domain Bacteria; phylum Bacillota_I; class Bacilli_A; order RF39; family UBA660; genus UBA660. The sequence goes on along the minus strand of JBJKSD010000013.1, from coordinate 10,280 downwards.
ATATAATTACTTCATTTGATTTACTTTTTTTGATAATCTAGCTTTAGCTCTAGCAGCCTTATTCTTATGAATAATTCCTTTAGCAAGAGCTTTATCTATTTTTTTAACAGCTCTATCAAGAGCTTTTTTAGCATCATCGACTTTAGTGCCATTACCTATTTTTTCAACTTTTTTAATAGCTGTTCTCATACTTGTTCTATGAACATTATTTAAGTCCCTAGCTTTAGCTGATGTCTTAACACGTTTTTTAACACTTTTAATATTTGGCATTGTTTCACCTCCATGTAATAACAAAATAATTTTAACAAATATCATATGAAAAAGCAATAAAAAAATATTTTTGGGGGAAATTATTAAAAGGTGATTTTATGGCTCATGAGATAGATTTAGATAAATATCAAATAAGAACTGATTTGTTGATTGAAACAATTGAAGGTGCTAAAGAAAAAGCACTAGATTTAATTGTCGAAAAACAAGTATATGATAATATATCAGTTGCAACAGTAGATATCGATGAGAAACACGCTAAAATCTTTAATAAAAAAATAGGGCGTTATGTAACAATTGAATTTGAAGATGTTACTGATTTTCATAATAAAGAAAAAGTAACTAAAATCTTTAAAAAAGAATTAAAACATTTATTATCACACTTAAGAATAAGTGAAAATGCTACCTGTATGGTTATTGGATTAGGCAATGATAAATCGACACCCGATGCTTTGGGTCCGAGTGTGGTACAAAGTGTTTTAGTTACTAAGCATCTATTTGATTTAGAAGGTGGGGTTGAAGAGGGATTTCGTGAAGTAAGTGCGTTTTCACCCGGAGTAATGGGTAATACCGGTATTGAAACTAGCCATATTATATTAGGTGTTACTGAACAAGTTAAACCTGATTTTTTAATTATTATCGATGCTTTAGCAGCTCAATCGATAGCTAGAGTTAATAAGACAATCCAAATGACTAATACGGGTATTAATCCTGGTAGTGGTGTAGGTAATAGAAGAGAAGAAATTAGTAAAGAGACTATTGGTATACCAGTTATTGCAATTGGTGTACCAACAGTAGTAGATGCAGTTACCATTGTCAGTGAAACAATTAATTATTTTTTTAAACATATATCATATGAAAAACATAATTTTAATAAACCCAATACTAAATTAGTAGTTCCTGGTAGTGTTAACTATTTAGAAAAGATGGAAAGTATTGAAGATTTAAATACTGAAGAGAAAACTAATTTATTAGGTATTATTGGTAATCTTAATGAAGATGAAATAAAAGAATTAATTTATGAAGTATTAAGTCCTATTGGATATAATTTAATGGTAACACCTAAAGAAATAGATTTTGTTATTTTAAAATTAAGTGAAATAATAGTTGGAGGTATTAATGGAGCATTACATAAAAAAGTAACTAAGGTCTAGATTATTATTAATAGTCATAGATTATTATAAAGGTGATAACTATGGCTCAAAGATTTAAGGGACGTAAATTAAATAAAGATCGTATTAAATATTTTATTACTTTAATTATTATTTATATTGTTGGTAATATTATTTTTTATATATTTTTTAGTTATATTTCTATATCTAAAGATATTATATTAACAACAGTATTACCTAATTCTAAAAATAATATTATTAATCCGAAACCATTCTCTTTGTTAGCTAATATAACAAGTTATCTTTCTCATATTTCAATTAGTAAACCAACTACTATATTAAATAAAAGTTTAATCGCAGTAGTCGATATTAGTGATACTAATAAAGATATTATTACTGGTATAGCATTTGTCGATGATTATAGTAATATGAATGAATTAGAAAAGTCTAGTGGTTATATTGAAGATCCTAATCCCAAAGACATAACCAATCCTACAATATATATTTACAATACTCATCAATTAGAAAATTATAGTATGAATAATATGGAAATTTATAATATTAAACCTAATGTTATGATGGCTTCTTATATCTTAAGAGAAAATCTCAATAAATTAGGGATACCAACCATAGTAGATGAAACTAATCTAGCTGAATTACTAAGAGTAAATAGTTGGACGCATAAAGATTCATATAAAGCTTCACGGATGCCATTAGTTGATGCTATGGAAAAATATAATACCTTAAAATATTATATTGACATTCATCGTGATTCACCCAAAAGAGAATATACTACTTTAACTATTGGGGATAAGACATATGCTCGCCTTATGTTTGTAGTTGGTTTAGAAAATCCTAAATATGAAAGCAATTTAAAACTAGCCCGCACTTTAAATGCCATGATTGACGCTAAATATCCAAAGTTAAGTAGAGGGGTCTTAACGAAAGAAGGAACAGGAGTAAATGGTATCTACAATCAAGATCTATCACCTAATAGTATGCTTATTGAAATAGGAGGAATAGATAATACTATCGAAGAGATAGCAAATACGACAGAAATTATAGCTCAAATGGTATATAAATATATTAAAGGTGATTAATATGGCCTATAAATGGTTCCGGTTTATTGTTATTGGTCTCTTTGTTATCTTTTTAGCGTTATATGTATCACAAACTAGTGGTTATTATGAATTTGATCAACATCAAAAAGCCGCTCTAACTGAAGAGAAGATAAAACAGTTTGAAAAAGATATTAAAAGTGGTAAAAAGATAGATGTCGATAACTATCTAGAAGATTATTATCGTAATTATAATAATAATGTTTCTATGTCAGGACTTAAAATATCCAAAACGTTAGAACGAGGTTTTAATGATATCATGGGTGTATTTTTTAAAGTAGTAGAGAGATTATTTATTAAATAAACGATTTATTCGTTTATTTTTTTTATATAAAATACTCGATTTTCCTCTTAATAAATGATATGATAATATTAAATAAAATGATAAAAGAGAGGTAGTTATATGAAAGATTATCGAAATATTGTCAAAGTAATCTTAGATGATGTTAAAAATGATTTATCAGATGAAGAAATACTTAATATGATCTTAGAAAAACCAATAGCTAAAAGTAGTGCCAGAAAGGATTTAACTTTTGCTCAAAGAGCAGCTGATAACTTAGCAAAATTTGCTGGTAGTTGGACTTTTATTATTGCTTTTTCAGTTGTTATATTTGGTTGGATGGGATTAAATATGTGGTATTTAATTCAACCATTTGATCCACATCCCTTTATTTTACTTAACTTAGTATTATCATGTATTGCAGCTATTCAAGCCCCAGTTATTTTAATGAGCCAAAATAGACAAGAAGCTAAAGATCGTGAACGTGCTGAAAATGATTATAAAGTTAATTTAAAAGTTGAAATAATAATTGAAGATTTACATAATCGAATTAAAGCTATCGAAAAGAATCAAAAAGATTTAATTGAAAAAATTAATACCTTATTAAATAGAAAATAATATAATTGGGTGATATTATGAAACAAGAAAATATTCGTAACTTTTCAATAATTGCCCATATTGATCATGGTAAAAGTACTCTAGCTGATCGTATATTAGAATTAACTAATGCAATCAGTGATAGAGAAAAGAAAAATCAATTACTAGATAGTATGGAACTAGAACGTGAACGTGGAATTACCATTAAATTAAATGCTGTCCAATTAAAATATAATTATCAAAATCAAGAATATAAATTGCATTTAATTGATACTCCCGGTCACGTCGATTTTACTTATGAAGTATCAAGAAGTCTAGCGGCCTGTGAGGGCGCTCTTTTAGTAGTAGATGCTGCTCAGGGTATAGAAGCTCAAACTTTAGCTAATGTCTATCTAGCTATGGAACATAATCTTACTATTATTCCAGTTATTAATAAGATTGATTTACCTAATGCCAATATTGAAAGTGTTAAACAAGAATTAGTAACCCTTTTGGGTTTTAAGGAAGAAGAAATAATCTTAACTAGCGCTAAAACAGGAGCCGGAGTAAAAGCATTAATTGAAGCTATTATTACCCGTATTCCCGCTCCCAAAGGTAACATAAAGGATGAATTACAAGCTTTAATCTTCGATAGTTTTTATGATCCATATCGAGGTGTTATCGCCTTAATAAGAATAGTAAGTGGTGAGATAAATGTTGGTGATACCATAAAGATGATGGCTACTAATGCTATATATGAAGTAGATGAATTAGGTATTAATTCCCCTAAAGTAATTAAAAAACAAAAATTAGTTACTGGTGAAGTAGGGTTCTTATCAGCTAGTATTAGAGATATTAGTGATATTAAAGTTGGTGATACTATTACTTTAAAAGAGCGACCAACCAAAGTATCTTTACCAGGATATAAACCAATGAAACCAATGGTCTTTTGTGGTTTATATCCAATTGAGAATGCTAGATATGGTGATTTAAGAGAAGCTTTAGAAAAATTAAAATTAAACGATGCTTCATTACAATATGAACCAGAAACATCTAAAGCTTTAGGGTTTGGTTTTCGATGTGGTTTCTTAGGTTTATTACATATGGATATTATCCAAGAACGCATTGAACGAGAATTTGATTTAGATATTATTGCTACTAGTCCTAGTGTTATCTATGAAGTAATTATGAATAATAATGAACAAATATTAATCGATAGCCCATCTAAATTACCTGATCGTCAAAAAATCTTAGAGATAAGAGAACCATATATTAAAACTAACATCTTAGTACCTAATGAATATGTAGGTTCGGTTATGGAATTATGTCAAGATAAAAGAGGTCAATATATGGGTATGGAATATTTTAATAATCGAGTCAATATTCATTATGAATTACCTTTATCAGAAATCGTCTATGATTTCTTTGATAAGTTAAAATCTTATACTAAAGGTTATGCTTCTTTTGATTATGAATTAATTGGATATCGCCCTAATGATTTAGTAAAAATGGATATTTTATTAAATGGTGAAATAGTTGATGCTTTAAGTACAATTATTCATCGACAATCAGCCTATAAACGTGGTAGAATAGTAGTAGAAAAATTAAAAGAATTAATACCAAGACAACAATTTGAAGTGCCTATACAAGCGATTATTGGTGCTAAAGTTATTGCTAGAACTGATATTAAAGCTTTAAGAAAAAATGTTTTAGCTAAATGTTATGGCGGCGATGTCACTAGAAAGAAAAAATTATTAGAAAAACAAAAAGAGGGTAAAAAAAGAATGAAAAGAATAGGTAATGTTGAAATACCTCAAGAAGCATTCTTATCGGTTTTAAGTGTTGATGAATAATTAGCAAGTAGGGGGATTTAAGGTGGATTCATTAGTAGTAACAATTAGCCAACCAATTGAAGAATTAGAAGCAAAAGAATATTATGATTATACTTTAAAAGAGATTATGGCTATTCCTAATCGAGCATTACGAGTCCAATTATTAACTTTATATAAACAAGATATTATAAATATGGCTGATAGTAGGGTAGCTAGAAGAGTAATTAGAGCTCATGAAGGTGAATCTATTGCTTCAATAACTGATGCTATGTCACAATTTATACGTGATAACACTAGTTATTATTTATTTGAAGGTAATATAGTTATGGTTTATCCGAAATTTTCTTTGGCTAAAGCTAAAGAAGAAAAAGTTTGCTCACTATGTACTAGATTAATACATCCAGGTAATAGATATGTTATTTATCGACCACTTATCGATAATTTAACTACTAATGAAACTTTTGTATTAGATAGAAGTTTACAAGTCCATGATACTTGTAAAGATAATTTACCTATATCTATTGCTCAATTTGACGCAATCCAGATGGGCATTATTGATTATCATAATTTTGATGAATATGAAGGTATGATCTCTTATTCCGAGTTAAATGACCGCTTTAATGGTGGATTTACTTTTAAAAGATTAAATAAATAAATATGTGAGTGATTATATGAAGGCTGTGTATATCCATATTCCCTTTTGTAGTAATATTTGTTCTTATTGTGATTTTAGTAAGATTATATATAATAAAGAATTAGTTGATAAATATCTGATAGCATTAGAACAAGAAATAAAAAATAATTATCAACAAGAATTAATAAAAACAATCTATCTTGGAGGAGGAACGCCAAGCTCTTTATCCCTAGAACAATTAGCAAAATTATTTAATATTATCAAAATATTTAATTTTGCTGATGATGTCGAATTTACTATTGAATGTAATCCTGAAAATACTGATATCGATAAATTAAAATTATTTAAAGAACATAAAGTAAATCGTTTAAGTATTGGTATCCAAACTTTTAATGAAGAATTTCTACAATTATTAAATAGACACCATTCAAATAAACAAGTTATAACCTTAATTAAAAATGCTAAAAAGATTGGTATTACTAATATTAATGTCGATTTAATTTATGGGTTACCTAATCAAACTTTAGCCCAATTAAAAGAAGATATAGATAACATATTATCTTTAGATATTACGCATATATCTACTTATTCATTAATATTAGAAGAGCACACTAAATTATATATCGATAAAGTTAATAATATTGATCCTGATTTAGAGTATACTATGTATCAATATATATGTGATACTTTAAAAGCTAATCATTTTATTCATTATGAAATAAGTAATTTTGCCAAACCAAACTATCAATCTAGACACAATCTAAATTACTGGCATAATGAACCTTATTATGGTTTTGGTTTGGGTGCTCATGGTTATATTGAAAATATTCGTTATGAGAATACTAGAAGTATTAATAATTATGGTAGTGGTCATTATCGATATAAGGAAAAGGTTGTTAATAAGAATGAACAAATGGAATATGAAATGATTCTAGGATTAAGAAAAATATCTGGTATCAATAAACAATATTTTAAAGATAAATATAAGATAGATATCTACCAAGCCTTTCCTCTTAATAAATTAATTAATAATAAAGATTTAATCGATGATGGAACAAATATTTATATACCTATTGATAAAATATATATATCAAATGAAATATTAATAAATTTTATATTGTAGTGGAGGTATTATGAAAGGTAAGTTAATAGTTATTGAAGGAACTGATTGTTCCGGTAAACAGACCCAAACTAATCTACTAGTTGAAAGATTAAAGAAAGAAGGGGAGAAGGTAGCACAATTTTCATTCCCTAATTATGATTCACCAACAGGTAAAATAATTGGGGGACCTTATTTAGGTAAACCCCAGATATGTGAAAGTTGGTTTTCTGAAGGAGCTACTAATGTAGAACCCAAAGTAGCATCATTATATTATGCTGCTGATCGTAAATATAATATAGGTAAGATTAATGATCTATTAGCTAACGGTTATTATGTTATACTAGATCGTTATGTAACATCTAATATGGGACATCAAGCTAGTAAGATAACTAATAAAGAAGAAAGAATAAAAATGTATCAATGGTTAGATCAATTAGAATATCAGTTATTAGAATTACCTAAACCTGATTTAATGTTCTTATTATATATGCCTTATCAATATGCTTTAGAATTAAAGAAAGAAAGAAAAGAATTACCAGATAGCCATGAGGCTTCTGAAGCTCATTTAAAGAATGCTGAAGCTGCTTATTTAGAAATGGCTGATATCTACCATTGGCAAATAATTAATTGTGTAGATAATAATCATATAAAGACTATAGAGACTATTCACGAAGAAGTATATAATAAATTTAATGAACAAATAAAAAGTATGTAGACCATACTTTTTATTTATTAGCATTTATATAGATATTAAGCAATATTTTTATTCTTAATAAATTCTTTTAATATTTTAGTTAAAGCTCTCTTTTCAATTCGCGAAACATAACTTCTCGATATTTTTAATTTATTAGCTATTTCTTTTTGGGTTAATTCATCTTGATTGAATAGACCATATCGATTAATAATAATTTCTTTTTCGCGATCATTTAATACTTTCATATATTTCTTTAATAACATAACATTATTTTTAATATGTAATTCTTCATTAAAATCAGGATTAGGGGTTTTCATTATATCGATAAATGATATCTCATTACCATCTTTATCAAAACCAATAGGTTCATTAATACTGACATTTTTATTATTTTTTTTATTACTACGAAAGTACATAAGAATTTCATTTTCAATACATCTAGCACAATATGTAGTAATTCTAGTACCATGTCTAATAGAGAACGAATCGACACCTTTTATTAAACCAATAGTACCAATACTAATAAGATCATCGACATCGTTTCTGTTTTTATCAAACTTCTTAACAATATGGGCTACTAATCTTAAATTATGTTCGATTAATTTATTGCGAGCCACCTTATCCCCCATACGCATTAATCTAATTAAACGTTCTTCTTCACTTTTTTCTAAAGGGGCTGGAAATAAGTTATTACTATAAGAAGCAGTAAGTAAAGATAATGATTTTAATAAGTTAATTAAAGCCAGTAACATCTGTTTCACTCCTAATATATGGTATGAATTTTAGTTATAAATAATGTCTTAGATTGGTAAAAATTACATGTATACATAGTGATACTTTATAGCCATATATATCTATATATGATATAATTATTTATAGAAAATAAGAAAAGTTGGTAGATATATGTATACATTTAAAGATCGTATTAATATCGATGAATATAAAAAGTTTTATGAACAATATAGTAAAGCTCCAATTATGCAAGATTATGCTTGGACTATCGTTAAAGATAATTGGGATAGTACTATTTGTGGTTTATATAAAGATGATACTTTAGTGGCCACAGCTCTTATTTTAATTAAAAGATTACCTTTTAACTATTGTCTTTTCTATATTCCTAGGGGTTATTTAATGGATTATACAGATAAAAAAATACTACAAGAATTTACTAAACATATAAAATTATATGCTAAGAGTAGAAGCGCTTATGTAGTTAAAATAGATCCATATATAGCCTTTTATGAAAGAAGAGTACATCCATTAGATGATAATGAAGAATATCATTTTTATAGTGAACATGTAGAAACAATAATCGATAATTTAAAACATAGTGGCTATATTCATAAAGGTTATAGCAAAGAAATTGGTGCATATCTACAACCTAGATATACGATGGTAGTTCCATTAATAAGTCCTGAAGGCACCTTTTTTAATAAAAAACAATTTTTAAAAACACTACGTAAAAATGTTAGAGGATATCTTGGAGATTATCATGAAAAAAGAGGAGTCATCTTTAATCATTCTACTAATCTGGAAGATTTAGATGAATTTTTAGCTATTTTAAATAAAACTGAAGCTAGACAAAATATATCATTACGTAATAAAACCTATTTTGAAAAAATGATGAAGGCTTTTAAAGATAGAGCTATTCTTTTCTTTGGACGTATAGATATTAATAAATATTTAACGTTTATTGAAGAATCATTAGATGATAAGAATTTAGATCGCGACTTTTTATTAAAACAAAAAGAAATAGCTAACGATATAAAAGCTACTAGAGGTGAAATAATTACCACATCAGCTGCTATGGTCATCTTACCAGGCAATAAAGAAGGTATTAAAATGGTTGAATTTTTATATGCCGGTAATGATATTAGCGTATTACCTAATTTAAAGATTAATAATGGTTTAACTTATTATCGTTTAATGTATTGTTTAGAACATGAATATCAATATGCTAATCTAGGAGGAGTAGATGGTTCGTTACAAGATCATCTATCTACCTTTAAATCTAAATTTAACCCTCTAGTATTAGAATTTATTGGCGAATATGATTTACCGATTAATAAATTTATTTATAATATTATTAATACCTTAGAACCAATTATAAAAAGAATATTTAAATTGATTCGTCATTAATAAGGAGTGAAATAATGAATATAATAAAAAAAATAACTAAAATTTTATTAATAAATGTTTTAATAATGGCTGTTTTTATTAATTATCCAGTAATAGAAGCTAAGACTTTGGGTACTTTAGTAAATGAACTAAATAAATTAGAACAAGATGCTAAAGAAACTGGTAATCAAATTAATTTAACAGATAAACAAATAAAAGATACTAAGAATGCTATTAATCAAATATATATCGATATAGATAAAACCCAAAAAGAAATAGCTGATAAGACTAAAGAGATAGAAGAATTAAATGTTAAAATAGATGAAAAAGATAAGGAAACTAAAGAATTAATGAGTTTCTATCAACTTTCTGATTCTGAATCAGCGTATTTAGAGTATGTTATGGGAGCTCAAACCTTAACTGATTTTATCTATCGTATCTCTATTACTGAACAATTATCAAAATATAATGATGACTTAATTAAACAAATGAACGATATGATTACTGCTAATAATCAAGCTAAAGTCGAATTAAGAAATAAAGAACA
>JBJKSD010000012.1:0-3501 GCA_046704245.1 Bacilli bacterium | reverse complement strand
TAACTAGCGTTGATGCATCTTTACTAGTATCTTCTAAAACTCTTGTATAGTACTCTAATAATAAGTTACCAATTACTCCAAGAATACCTCCTACAATAAATGCTTTTATAATTTTTATTTTTTTAGGTTCTTGAGGTTTATACTTTTTTACTAATGCATCATATTCTTTTTTTTCCATAAAAACACCTCAAAAATAGTATGAATTTTATCTAGTAAAAAAATACCAAAAAAATAAAACTAATATTAGTTTTATTTATACTATTATGCCTCTTAATTTAGTTAAAACTTTCTGTTCTCTTCTCGACACTTGTACTTGAGTAAGTCCTAAAAAGGTTGCTGTTTCCATTTGGGTTTGATCTTCCTTATATCTTAAATGAACTATTGCTTGTTCTTCTATAGGTAGTTTTGCTACTTCTTCATCAAGATATATTTTATCTAATAAGTTTATATCTTCCTCTTGTTGAATACTATCGTAAAGAGTTAGTTCTTTTCCATCATCATTAATAGGAATATCGAGACTTTGAATATAGTTATGAATATTTAAAGCTTCCGTTATGCGATCTTCATCAATCTCTAAATATATTGACAATTCCTTTACGGTGGGTATTCTCATTAATTTTTGTGATAATAAATCTTGGGCTCTTTCTATTTTGCTACTTAATCTAAATAAATCGCGACTTATTTTTATTCCCTTATTTTCTCTAATATATTTTTTTATTTCTCCTAGAATATATGAAAAAGCATAAGTTGAAAATTTAACTCCATAGCTAGCATTATAATTACGGTAAGCTTTTATTAAACCAATAACACCTACTTGGTATAGATCTTCTTGATCATATTTACCTTTCATTTTGTTAATAATAGCATATATTAATTTTTCATGATTTAAGATAATATCTAATAGTTCATTGTTAGTCATCTTGATTCTCCTAGCTATAGGTTAATAATATTTAGAGCTCCTAGTTCATTATTGGTTTCACTGATATATTTTAATAATCTACTATGCTCGATCCGATATTTTACTAAATCATTATTTAACCCACATATAAAAGCTCTACCATTATTCTTATTTATAATCTCATTATTTTTTATTATTGCATCGATACCATTCATATCAATAGAAGTTAAATTTTCAATATTGAATACTAAATATTTAATACCCCCCTCATTGATCATTCTTCCAATTTCTCGCTCAACTTTAGAGGAGGTATCTACATTTAATTCTCCTTCTAGTCGGACAAATAGGATGCCTTTACAAAACTCCATATCTATTTTGAGCATGTAATACCTCCTTGCATTATAATTTAGCATTATTTTTTTATTTTTTATACACCTTCGACAAAACTAGAATAATTTTTAATTCTACAATTTCTGCTCACGATAATATTTTACTATGATAATTAACCATAAACCTACTATTATTATTAATCCCAATATATATAGTTTATAATTTATATTATCTTTATCAGTTTTAATTTTTCCTATATTAAGAGCAATTGGTGATTCATTTTTAGTTGGCTCTTCAGTTACTTTATCATTATTAGTAGGTATTACTTCAATAGGTTTATCAGTAACATTAGTAGGTGGTGCTACAATATCTTGAGGTTTAATCATTATTGGTGGTGATTTAGGTGCTACTATTGGTAATTCTTCTTGAATAGGTTTGGGTTCAATTACAATTGTTTCTTCTTGACTATTATCTTCCATAACTGAATCATTAATATCTTCTTCTATTGGATTATCTTCTAGCATAGTTCTTGTTCGATAACGATAATAATTTTTATATTGATTTAAATCTTTATGATAATCTATATCTGGGCTATCTTTATAATAATTATCATCATAGAAAAGATGCTCAATTCGATAATATAGATAGATAATATCGCGATAGCGATATAGAGTTTTAGTTAATACTTCAGTAGTTAATGATGGACTGATAAATACTTCACTATCTTGCCAATCATACCATTCTGGTTCTTTCAACCATGAATTATCTAACTTATAAGTATATTGTTTAACTTCTTCAATTGAATTACATATAAAATTTTGATTAAAAGTTTGATAAAAATACTGTGGTTCAGTAAGATTATCATATGGTGAAAGTATAATGTCATATTGTTTATTTGATAAAGAAGAATCATATAGATATAAATTTATTTTAATAGTTGAAGCATCGTAATAATCTTTTAAATCAAACTTTAAAACAGCACCATTTTGAATATATACTCCATCTTGATATATATTATTATCATTTATATAATTACCATAATTATCACTACAATGATCACATTCATAATCGTAATTTATTCTTTCATCATTAACTAATATATTTAATTCTGGAATACCCAAATAACCAACTGGGCTATAAGTATTTTTTAAATAAATATATCTTACTTCTTTCATCTTACGATAATGGTATATATTCTTTTTATCGATAATTCTATTTGGATAAATAGTTGGTTGCTCTTCACTAAAAGATGTAAATGGTGTAATTTTAAAATAAGGTTTATCAATAAAAGGATAAAAAGGATCATTATAATCTTTAATATAATAACCACCATCAACTCTATTTTCTTTATACCACTTATATCTTGTCTCTATCTCAACATCAGTTAAATCATTGGATACTACCTCCTCTTCTTGCCATTCACTAAAAGGACTATATTCTGAATATTGGACTTCAGCTAGAATGTGTAATCTTAAACCCATAAATAAAATTAGAAAAAAAATTAATCGTTTAAACATAATTTAACCCCCTTAATAATAGTTTCTATTTAAATTAATCTTTTCCTTTTATAAAGAAAAAGAGTCATCTGACTCTTTAAAAATTTAAATCTCCACTTAAGATATCTCTAAGATGACGAAAATAGAGACTAAAGATAGTAGCTCTGGCAATATCTTCGACAACGGTAATTGGCACCTTACGAATAGTACGACCATTTTCTTTAACGATGATGGTACCTACTTGACTACCTTTATTAACAGGGGCAATAATTTCATTTATTTGATAATCATAAGTAATATGATCTCTTTTTACGCCTCTTTTATTTAAAACAGCGGCTTCCTCCATAGGGGTTATTTCAACATACTTTTTCTTACCCTTAACTACTTCAATCTTACCTAATTTACTATTTTCAGATACTAATTGTTGAACTTCATATTGATTAAAACCATAATCTAACATGCGCATAGCATCTTCATTTCTTGAGGTAGTATTAGATTCACCCATAACAACCGCAATTAAACGCATATTACCCCTTTTGGCAGTAGCTGTTATACATGAACCTGCTGCATCAGTAAAACCAGTCTTTAAACCATCTGTGCCTTTATAAAGACGTAATAGTTTATTTGAATTAACTAACCAAACTTTTTTATCAGTGTTTTCACGCAAATATTCTTCATAAATAGATGTAAATTCTAATACCTCTTTATGTTTAATTAATTCTCTAGCTATCATTGCTATATCATATGCTGATGAAAAATGCCCCTTCTCATCTAACC
>JBJKSD010000011.1:0-26535 GCA_046704245.1 Bacilli bacterium | reverse complement strand
AGTAGGAAGACAATATGCAAATATAACAAATGGATATAGCATAGCGAAGATAAACAATTCAGGAGGCACTTATATAGGAGCGCTAATAGGGTATTATTTAGGTGGAACACAAAGTAATATTTATTGGGATAAGGAAGCCTCTGGTATCACTACATCCTCTTACGGCATTGGTAAGACAACTGTGGAAATGCAAACACAATCAACCTTTACTGGATGGGATTTTATAAATATATGGACTATAAGTAGTGGAAATTATCCTACATTAAGAGGAATATAGAAAGGAGAAAGATATGAAAAAATCATTAAGAATTTTCTTAGCACTAATAATGATATTATCGTTAGTAGGGTGTGGAAAGAAAGCAGAACCAAAGAAAAAAGATAAAGCTAAAGAACAGGAACAGACACCAATTGAGAAACAAGTAGATGATATAACTAAAACAAAACAAGGAGATTTAGAGTTTACAAACATTAAAATAACCGCTTTTGGAGCTACCAATAAGGTTAGTGCCAAGGTGACAAACACTGGATCTAAAACTCTAAGTTTTAAAGCAGTGCTCTACATGAAAAATACAGCTGGTCTAATACTAGGCAAAGTTGATAAGGTAGTAGAGAACTTAAAATCCAAAGCATCTACTGACATTAGTATAGATATCATGGGAGATTATACTACAGTCAATTTCTTCGAAGTCGTAGTAGAAAATTTGAAGGAATCGTAGAATAATAGAATGTAGGATATTCAGTTAAAGAATCCATTTATTATGGATTCTTTTTATATAAAAAATAAGTAGTTTAACTACTTATTTTTACTATCTCTTTTTCAATATATGAAATTATATAATACATCACATAAGCTACAATGGCTAGTAATATTATACCAGTAATAACTAAATTTAAATTAAATACTTGAGAACCATACATGATTAAATAGCCAATACCTTTTTTAGAAACGAGAAATTCCCCCATAGTAACACCAATTAATGATAAACTAATATTTATTTTTAAAGTATTAATTATACTAGGTAAACTACCAGGTAAAATAGCTTTTATAAAAATATCCTTACGGCTTGCTTTAAATGATTTAAGTAATTGGATTTTATTTTGATCAGCATTAATAAAACTATCATAAAAATTAATTATAGAGATAAAGGTAGCTATTAATAAAGCCATAACAATAATAGAATTAGTGTTAGCACCAGCCCATATTATGATAATTGGACCAAGAGCTATCTTAGGTAAACTGTTTAATACAGTTAAATACGGATTAGCTACTTTAGCAAGGAAATCAAACCACCAGAATAATGAGGCTAGTATTAGACCGATAAGAGCAGCTAGAGAGAAACTAATAAAAGTTTCATAAATAGTTACATAGATGTTATAAAATAATTCATGTGTTTGATATAACTTTACGAGCGTATTTATGACATTAGAAGGACTTGAAGTTAGAAAAGTATTAGTAATTTGTAATCGAGCGAGTAATTCCCAAACACCTATAAATATTATAAAGATAGCAATTTGAGTTATGGTTATTAATCGTTGTCTTATTTTAATACGTCTTAAATATTGAAGTTGTGCTTGGCTAGACATGGATATCTAAATCCTTCCATATTTTTTCATAATAACCTGCAAATTCTTTAGCTTTTCTATTTTCAATTGGATTACTGTTAGTACTCAACTTAATATCATAGATATTCTTAATAACTGCTGGTCTTTTTGATAATACTATAATTCGATCAGCCATACTAATAGCTTCTGCTAAATCATGAGTAACCATAATAACAGTCTTGCCTTCTTTTCTAATTATTCGATACACATCATCACTCACCGCTAATCGAGCTTGGTAATCCAGAGCACTAAACGGTTCATCTAGTAAAAGCAGGTTAGGATTAGTAGCTAATGTTCTAATTAATGCTACTCTTTGGCGCATACCTCCTGATAATGAATTAGGATAATGGTTTGCAAATCCTTTTAAGCCATATTTTTCAAGGATGTTTAATACTTCTTGTTTTTTTTCTGGTGTTAATTGTTTAGTTATTTCTAGACCCAGTAGACAGTTAGATAGAATGGTACGCCATGGAAAGAGAGTATCTTGTTGTAACATATAGCCAATAACTGGTTTAGCGTAGCCATTATATTCGATACTCCCACTTGATTGTTTTTCTAATCCACATAATATTGATAAAATAGTTGATTTGCCACATCCGGATGGACCAACTATGGCAATAAATTCACCCTGATCTACAGTTAATGAAAAATCTTCGACCGCTGAAATTTCACCTTCTTTAGTATGATAATGTTTGGATAGGTTTTTAATTCTTATTATATGTTGCATATTATTTAACTACTTTTTGAGCAAAACTATTATCTACTAATTTATCAAAAGGGGCATATGATTTAAGCTCGCCAGCTGATATCATAATATCTTGTAAATGATTGAATGATTTTTCAGTTAAGACAGGTGTTTGAGCCCATGTATCTACTTTGCTATATCGTTCGACAATAGCAATTAAGTCGTTCATTGATGTATCTGGGAAACTTTTATATATAGCTTCAGCTATTTCTTTATAAGTATGATTATGAACATATTCCATTCCACGATAAATAGCTCTAGTAAATTTTTCTATTACTTCAGGATTATCTTTTATATAACTTTTTCTAGCGTTATAAGCAGTATAAGGAACAGTACCACCTAGTTCACCTAAAGATGCTACTACATAACCATAGCCTTGTTTTTCTAATGATAGAGCAGTAGGTTCGAATTGATCAACAAAATCCCCAGTACCACCAATAAATGCTCCAGCAAGTCCTGGATAATCAATACTAGTATCGAAGAATAAATCTTTATCTGGGTCAATACCGTGTTCACGTAAGGTATAAGCAAGAGTCATAGCTACCATACTACCTTTACGATTAGCTAAAATATGTTTCCCCTTTAAATCATCAAGTGTAAAATTATTTATTTTAGTACGTGACATAATAAAGGAACCATCTTTTTGGGTTAATTGAGCAAAGGTTTGAACGTAATCTTTTTCCCCGCCATTATATACATAGATAGTTGCTTCTGGTCCACTGAATCCTATTTGGACATCATTTGATAAAACAGCTGTCATTACTCTATTAGCTCCAGGAGTTAAGATTAATTCAACATCTAAGCCTTCATCTTCAAAATAGCCTTTATTTAATGCTACATATTGAGGAGCATAGAATATTGAATGAGCTACTTCAGCTAGTTTAATTTTGATTAAGTTATCCTCCTTTTTATCGTAGAAAGATGCTATTACAATTAAGGCAATAATAAATAAACCAATAATAATAATAAAATATTTTTTCATATTGAAACCTCCTTCTATAAATTTCATATTATTATATTCTTAACCT
Organism: Bacilli bacterium; assembly: GCA_046704245.1. Taxonomy (GTDB): domain Bacteria; phylum Bacillota_I; class Bacilli_A; order RF39; family UBA660; genus UBA660. The sequence goes on along the minus strand of JBJKSD010000011.1, from coordinate 23,160 downwards.
TATATTATCGTGATAATAATCTAGTTATCTTATGGTATAATTTAGATAGAATGGAGTGTGGCAACATGAACTTAGATAAGCTAAATGACAAGCAAAAAGAAGCTGTTCTATATACCAATGGTCCATTATTAGTCCTAGCTGGCGCTGGTAGTGGTAAAACTAGAGTATTGACCTATAAAGTAGCTTATCTAGTTGAAGAGGAAAAGATTGATCCATATCATATTTTAGCTATTACTTTTACTAATAAAGCGGCTAATGAAATGAAAGAAAGAATTTATGCTTTAGTAGGAGAAAAAGCTTTAAATATTCAAATTTCAACGTTTCATTCTTTTGGGTTAAAAATAATAAGAGAAAATTATAAATTATTAGGATTTCAATCCAATCTAATTATTATTGATGCTGAAGATAGTATAACGATTATTAAAAGGATCTTAAAAGAGATGAATTTAGACCCTAAATTTTATAATCCATATCATATTAAAAATAGAATAAGTGGCGCTAAAAATGAATTGTTAGATCCTAGTGAATATGAGAAATATGCTAATACTGAGTTTGAAAAAATAATAATCCAGATATATAAGAAATATGAAGATATTTTATTTAAGAATAATTCAGTTGATTTTGATGATTTATTAATTTTACCTATTAAATTATTTAGACAGCATCCTGATGTATTGAAAAAATATCAAGAACGTTTCCAATATATTCTTATTGATGAATATCAAGATACTAATGAAGCCCAATATATCTTATCAAAGATGATAAGTGCTAAGTATAAGAATATATATGTTGTTGGTGATAATGACCAAATGGTGTACAGTTTCAGAGGAGCAAACTATAAGAATATTTTAAACTTTGAATCTGATTACAAGAATGCTAAAGTAATATTGTTAGAAGAAAATTATCGTTCTACTAAAATCATATTAGATGCTGCTAATAATGTTATTAAAAATAATAAATTACGTAAAGAAAAGAATTTATGGTGTACTAATGAAGAAGGGGTTAAAATTAAATACTATCGAGCTTATGATGAAAAAGATGAAGCTAGGTATGTATTAAATGAGATAAAAAAGAAATTAGATAATAATATTCCTTATGATGATATAGCGGTAGTATATAGAACTAATGCCCAATCGAGAGTTTTAGAAGAGCAATTATTAGAAGCACATATACCATTTAAAGTAGTAGGTAGTTATGATTTTTATAATCGTAAGGAAATAAAGGATTTAATTGCTTATTTGCGTCTTGTTTATAACCCCCATGATGATTTAAGTTTAATGAGAGTAATTAATGTTCCTAAAAAAGGTATAGGGCAAGCTACTATTGATAAATTAAATAAAAAAGCTCAAACTAACAATAGTAGTATTTTTGATATAATTGAATCTGGTAAAGAATTAGTATTTAAAAAGATGATTGAACAACTACAACAAGAAAATAAAATTATGACTTTAACCGATTTAGTTGATAAAATATTAGATATTACTGGTATCAAGTCTGAATTAGAACATGAACATACTATTGAAGCAGATATTAGATTAGAAAACTTAGAAGAATTTAAATCAATTACTAAGAGTTTTGAAATAAATCAAGGTAATGTATCATTAGAAGATTTTTTAATTCAAATTACTTTAGTAAGTGATTTAAGTGAACATAAAAATGAAAGCGATAAGATAACTTTAATGACAATGCATGCTGTTAAAGGATTAGAGTTTGATACTGTTTTTATTGTAGGCATGGAAGAAGGATTATTTCCTCATATCAATTCAATGCTAAATAGTAATGATTTAGAAGAAGAACGTCGTCTATGTTATGTAGCTATAACTAGAGCTAAAAAGGAACTACACTTTGTTAATGCTAAACGTCGTATGTTATATGGTAAAGATCAAATTAATCCACCTAGTCGTTTTATTGATGAAGTTGGATGCGATTTCTTAGACACTAAAGAACAATTGACAGATGAACCCATAATAAATAAAGAAGATAATCTATATGATACCGAAATGGTTTATAATGATGGTGATAGAGTTATTCATGATGAGTTTGGTGAAGGTATAGTCATCGATGTTGCTGATAGTATTATTACTATAGCTTTTAAACATCCATATGGTATTAAGAAAATGATGAAAAACCATAAAAGTATTAAAAAAATAAATTAGGTAGGTGAAAATTATGGAACGAGTCCGTAAAGCTGTAATTCCTATAGCTGGTTTAGGAACAAGATTTTTACCAGCAACTAAAGCTGTACCTAAAGAAATGTTACCTATTATCGATAAACCAACACTTCAATATATTGTTGAAGAAGCAATCGATAGTGGCATTGAAGAGATACTACTAATTACTAATCCATATAAGAAAACAGTAGAAGATCATTTTGATCGTAGTTATGAATTAGAATCACGACTTGAGAAAAGTAATAAATTAGCATTATTATCATTAGTACGTAATATTGCTAGTAAAGTAAAGATTTATTATATAAGGCAAGGAGAGCCTTTAGGTACTGGCCATGCTATTAAATTAGCTAGGACTTTTGTAGGTAATGAACCATTTGCTATTATGTATGGTGATGATTTGATGTATTATAAAGATAGTAAGCCAGTTATAAGACAATTAATTGATGTATATGAAAGATATCAATGTAATGTTATTGGAGTACAAGAAGTAGACAAAAATATAGTCAATAAATATGGCATTATTGATTTTGATAATCAAGATACTGGTAAAATACGGGGTTTAGTTGAAAAACCTAAAATAGAAGATGCTCCAAGTAATATGGCTAGTCTTGGTCGTTATGTTGTTAAAAGTGAGATATTTGATATTTTAGATGAAATAAAAATGGATAATGATGGTGAATATAAATGGACTGATGCTTTAAGAATATTAATAGAACAAGGTAATGTTTATGCTTGCCAGTTTGAAGGTAAATATTATGATATAGGTAATAAAATAGGTTATTTAAAAGCCAATATAGATTTTGCACTAGATCGCGATGATTTAAAAGAAGAGTTAAGTAAATATTTAGATGAAATAACTAATAACTAGGAGGTATATATGGAACCAGTTAAAAGAATTGATGAATTAATACAAATTATTAATAAGTTAAACTATGAATATCATACTTTAGATAATCCTAGTGTATCTGACCAAGAATATGATCGATATGTTCAAGAATTAATTAATTTAGAACAAAAATATCCAGATCTAGTAAGGTCGGATTCACCTACACAACGTCTAGATTATGAAGTTTTAGAGTCTTTTAAAAAGGTTGCTCATAATATTCCCATGTTAAGTTTAGGAAATGTCTTTAATGAAACAGAACTACGTGAATTTGACAATCGTATTAGAAAAGAAGTTAATAATCCAAGTTATGTCTGTGAATTAAAGATTGATGGCTTAGCTGTATCTTTAAAATATATAAAAGGTAAATTGGTTCAAGGTGCTACTAGAGGTGATGGAGTAATTGGTGAAGATATTACCCACAATGTTAAGACTATTAAAGATATTCCTTTAACTTTATCTAAAGCTATCGATATTGAAGTTAGAGGCGAAATCTATATGAGTAAGAAAGCCTTTAATGATTTAAATAAAATAAGACAAGACAATCATGAAGAATTATTTCAAAATCCTCGTAATGCTGCAGCAGGTAGTGTTCGTCAATTAGATTCTAAAATAGCTGCTAGTAGGAAATTACAATCTTTTGCTTACCATATACCTAATCCTAAAGATTTTAATATTAATACGCATAGTGATAGTTTAAATTTCTTAAAGGAATTAGGTTTTAAAGTTAATTCTAACAATAAGTTAGTAAATGGAGTAGAAGAAGTATTACAATTTATTAATTATTGGAACGAAAATAGAGCAAAACTTGAATATGAAATAGATGGTATTGTTATTAAACTAAATGATGTTGATAAGCAAGAACAATTAGGTTTTACAGCTAAGTATCCCAAGTGGGCTATGGCATATAAATTTCCAGCTGAAGAAGTAATAACTAAATTAGTAGATATTATATTTACGGTTGGTAGAACTGGCCAAATAACTCCTAATGCCGTATTAGAACCAGTTAGAGTAGCGGGCTCTACCGTTAGAAGAGCAACACTTCATAATGAAGAATTTGTTAACGAAAAAGATATTAAAATTGGCGATATGGTCTATATTAAAAAAGCTGGTGATGTTATTCCAGAAGTAGTAGGAGTAATTAAAGAACGTCGTACTGGCAAAGAAAAAGATTTCCATATGGTAAATAAATGCCCAATATGTCATAGTGATCTAGTTAAAGTTGATGATCAAGCAGGATATTTTTGCCCTAATATTAATTGTGATGCTAGAAATATTGAAGCTTTAATCCACTTTGTAAGCCGTCATGCCATGAATATCGAAGGTTTAGGAGAACAAATAATTGAAGATTTTTATAATCTAGGTTATATTAGATCATTTGTTGATATATATAAATTAAGTGACCATAGAGAAGAATTAATGGAATTAGAAGGTTTTGGTCAAAAAAGTATTAGTAATCTTCTAACTTCTATTGAAAATAGTAAAGATAATTCATTAGAAAAATTATTATTTGGGCTAGGTATTCGTCAAGTAGGTGAAAAAATGGCTAAGATACTTGCTAGACAATATAAAGATATTGATAATCTTATGCAAGCCTCATTAGAAGAATTAACGGCCATTAAAGATGTCGGCGATATTACTGCTCATAGTATAGTTGAATATTTTAACGATAAAAATAATATTAAAATGATTGGTCAATTAAAAGAATTGGGTATTAATACTATCTATAAAGGAATAGCAGAAGTAGAAATTAATGATAAATTTAAAGATAAAACTTTTGTCATAACTGGCACTTTAGCTCAATTAACTCGTGATGAAGCTGAAGTAAAGATTGACCTTTTAGGGGGTAAAACAACTGATGCGGTATCTTCTCATACTGACGTAGTAATTGTCGGTGAAAACCCAGGTAGTAAATATGATAAAGCTAAAGAATTAAATATTACTATATGGGATGAGAAAACTTTTATGGATAATCTAAGATAATAGTTTTATTGACATAAATACGATGTTCTTTTATAATAAAAAGTCATTAATTAAAGGATGATGTAAATGAATAAAATTACTAATAGAATTATTGACTTTATCGAACAAATTAAAGACAGTGATACTTATGCTTCAAGAGCTGAATTAAAGGCTTTATTTAGTGACTTTGAAGGGGTAATAAAACAATATAAAGATTATACCCCAAGTGAAATTGCTACAGTTTTATTAAAGGATGTAATTAGTGAAATAACAAATCTAGTAGATGAAGGATATGCTTTGCCAGGTATATTAGTTGGTATCAATGTCCCAAGATTTAATATTAGTATTGCCAATGGTTACACTAATAGTTTTGGGTATCCTATAGATAATACTTCACTGTTTGACTTAGCATCTATTACTAAACTGTATACTGGTGTCATAGTATATAAATTAATGGATGAAGGGATATTATCTTTCGAAGATAAAATAACTGATATAGTTAAGGCTGGTAATCCTGATAAGTTTAAACAATTAGGTGATATAACAGTTGGTGATATAATGCAATTTAAAGTTCAATTTGAAACTCCTAGTAGAATAGATGAAGCTATATCAACTCCAAAGGCCAAAGAACTCTTATATCAAACAACAGTTGTTGGTAAAGGTGCATATAACTATAACGATATAGGAATGATGATATTAAAAGAGGCAGTTGAAGAAGTTACAGGTAAGACTTTTTCGGGATTATTTGCAGAATATATTGTCGAACCTCTTGCTTTAGAAAATACTTTTTTAGCTGTACCCGAAGATAAAAGGAAGTTAATTACCGGTACCCCTAATGCAAAAAAAGGTTTACCTAATGACCCTAAAGCGGTTATTATCGGTGGATATAGTGGTCATGCTGGCGTATTTGCTAATAACCCAGATTTACTTCGTTTTATTAGCAATCTTTGTATTAATCGTGATTACTTTAAAGCAAGGCATTTTGTGGATTTAGTTTTACCTAATTTATCAGATATACGCGGTAGATTTGGTACTACATTCACATCACATAGTACTGGTTTAGAAAAATCTTTTGTTGATCTAAGATATCCAAAGGAAACCTTTGCTGTTCAAGGAAGTACTAGAACACAAGCGATAGGTGGTATTATCAGAAATGGCAAGAGATCATTAACACCTATTCACTTTGCTACTAGTATATTAATGAATCCAGATTCATTATCAGAAAGAGAAATACTAGAAAGACAAGATCAAATCAATAAAGAGTTAAAAGAAAAAGGTAAACAACCTCTTACCTTAATTAGAAGAGGAAAATTTAGAGATATTGATGGTGGTAGAGCTGGATTTACGACAGTTAATGGTCGCCCTTTAATACCAGCCACCAAATTAGATGAATTAAATAGCAAATGTGCTGGAGCGGTCTTAAAATTAACATTATTAGGACTTCTTATTAATGAATATGAACCTCACTATGATAAACAATTAGATATAACGCTAAAGATACCTAAATAATAAAACGTAATATATATTACGTTTTTCTTTTTTTATATAGCTATAAATGTTATAATTTAATATAGATGGATGGAGGAATAATATGAAAAAAACAATATATTTATTGTTCCTAATCTTCTTATTAGTTGGTTGCGGTAATAAACAAGAGACAATAAGCGAAGTTGAATATAATTATAATCGTAGTTTTTATAAAGTATATGAACCATATAAAAGTTATATCGATAATAATTATCTTATGGGAAAGACTTTTAATCGATATGATTTAAGAGAAGTAGAGATGGGTTTAATGCGTATATCCACTAGATATTTTTCTCCTGATAAATATTATTATCAGGCTGGTCAATATTTAACAGAAGAAGATTTAACTAGCTTATTATCGGTTAAGAAATTAAATAAAAAAGATGATACTTTAAATTATCAACCTCAATATGTATCATATATTCACGAACAAGATTATTTAAATATGAAAGGTGAATTAAAAGGTATATCGTTAGGATTAGTTCTTAATCCTTATCAAGTATTTACTGTTGATGGTAAAACAATAAAGGAAACCATCGATAGAGATAATTTAATTAAGATAGGTCAAGATAGAGCAAAAGATTTACTTGATTATGTTAGATTAGAACTAAAATTAAAGGATATTGAAATATTAATTGGACTATATATTCAAACTGAACCTAGTTCAATGGTACCAGGATCTTATGCTTGTGAAACTTTTATTAAATACGATACTATTAAGAAATTCAATAATTTAAATGAACAATATTATTTATTAACTGATAGTTATTTAAGAACAATTGACATGAATACTTATGAAGATTTTAATAGTTTAAAAAATAAGATGCAATCTTCAACTAATGTTATTGCGATGATGGGTAGGGGGTTATATGTTAATAATCAATTACAAGAAGTAACAATTGATATTAATGTCAATTATATGGCTATTGGTGAAATTAACAGTCTATCACAAGTAATTGCTCAAGAAATAGCGACTTTATTTAAAAATAATATTATAATAGAGGTAGTAATAAAAAACGAAAGTAAGATAGAAGCTATAATTTCTAAAGATATTGAACAGAACAAAAGTAAAATATTCTTTATAAATTAGGAGGATAAAACTTTTATTTAATTCCCTATCGTTTTAAAATATATTTGTAAATCTTGGAAATAGGCAATAATTTGCTTATTAGCATACTTTATAGTATAATTATTTTACAAATTGAGGTGACATTTTGTGGCATTTTTAAAGAAAAATAAATTTATTATTATAGTTATTTGTATAGCCGCTTTAATATTATTAACATCGTTCTATTCGATAGCTAGATTGTTATTCCCTGAATCAGGGAATCCTGTTTATGGCAATCGATTAGATAATATTAATAAGGTAACTATTAAACATGATCGTCAAATAGATATTGCTAATAATCTAAAGAAAAATAATAATGTTAATGGTGCTAGTATTGATATAAGAGGAACTTTAATAAATATCATTATTGATGTTAAAGAAAAGGTTGATGTCAATACAGCTAAGAATCTTGGTACTAAGACATTAACTGAATTTACAGCTGACGAATTAGGCTTTTATGATATTCAAGTATTTTTAACCCAAGAAACAGCAAAAGAAGATTCTCTATATCCACTAATTGGATATAAACACAAACTAAGTCCAGCACTAGTATGGTCTGGTAAACAGTAAGGTGGTATTATGAAAAAGAGACTAAGGTTAATAATAATGGCAGCTATTATATTGGTAGCCATAATTGGTGCTATAATATATTACTTCATAAGTAGAAGTCAAAATGATTCTACCTTTTCAGTTTTAGATAAAAAAGGGATTGAAGATAATAAGAGTCAAATTATTGATATAGCAGTTCTTAACAACTTACCAGTATTTGGTTATGAAGGAAAGGGTGTTTTCTTTCAATTTATCGATGATTTTGAAAAAGAAACTGGTTTAGAGTTTAATAAAGTGCCTTATGAAGTGGGCTCAACTCCTTCTTTAGATGAATATACTTTTAAAGTATTGGGTACAAGTGCTAAATTAAAGAATAATCAAATTGTTATTTATGATGATAGTTATATTTTATTAAGTAAGACTAATAAGAAATTTGATAGTATTAATGACATAACTGGTCTTACAGTAGGAACTATGAAAGATGATATATCTAGTGTCAGTTATTTCTTAACTAATAATAACAAACTTACCTATAAACCTTATGATAATAATACAGCTCTATTTCAAGCTTTAGATACTAATGAGATTGGTTTAATAGCCATTCCTTATAATTTATATATTAATCAAATCGTAGCTAATAACAATTATTATATTGTCTTTCATTTAAATGAAATAAATAAAAGATACGTTTTAGAATTAAGCGATGATAATGATCATTTAAATAGTATTGTTACTAAATATTTTAATAAATGGTATAGTGAAAATTATCAAGAAATATACAATAATTATCTTTTTAATTTATATTTAACAAGTAGAAATATTGATTCAGTTACTAGAAATGCTTTTCAAGGTAAAGTATATACTTATGGTTTAGTTGATAATTTACCATATGAAATGGTTCTTAATGGGAAGTTAATAGGTATCAATGGTGAATATTTAAATTTATTTTCTGATATTACTGGGGTAGAATTTAAATATTTAAAATATGCTAATTTAGAAGATTTAATTAAAGCAGTAGATGAAGATAAGGTAGATGTTAGTTTTAATTATTATAATATTCCAACTAGCGTTGGATATGTTAAAACCTTATCACCATTTGATGAGGAATATGTTTTATTAGCTTATAATAATAAAGATCTATATATTAATTCATTAAAATCTTTAAAAGGATATACGGTAAGTGTTTTAAAGAATACTTTATTAGATAGTTATATTAAAGATTTTAATAATGTTAATACTATTGAATACGCTACTTTAGATAGTTTACTTAACAATGTTAATAAAGATAGTATTATTCTATTAGACAATAATACATATCAACAATATAAAAATAATAAATTTAATTATTTTAAAGTAATATATCGTGATAATTTGAGTCAAGATTATACTTTCTTAATTAAAGATAATAAAGCAAATAAAACCTTTATCGATATATTTGGGAAGTTTATATCAACTGTTAATTATAAAGAACTAGTTAATAGCGCTAATCTTAAATTGTTAGACAATCCAGTGCGTCAAAATATATTTGAAACACTATCTAAATACTTATTATTAATAGTTGTTATCGTTTTCTTCTTTGTACGTTTCTCAGTTGGATTATTTAATAAGAAGAAAATAAGAAAAAAATTAAAGAAAGAAGAAAAAATAAGATATACTGACATGCTTACCTCTTTAAAGAATAGAAATTATTTAAATGATAATATTGAAAGATGGGAAGAAAATAATACTTTCCCTCAAGCTCTAGTTATTGTTGATTTAAATAATGTTAAGTATGTTAATGATAATTTTGGACATGAAGAGGGGGATAGTTTAATTAAGAAAGCAGCATCTATTCTTATAAATACTCAGTTAGAAAATAGTGAGATAATGAGAACTGATGGTAATGAATTCTTAATCTATTTAGTAGGTTATTCGGAAACCCAAATTGTATCATATACTCGTCGTTTATATAAAGAATTAAAGAATTTACCGCATGAATTTGGTGCAGCCTTAGGATTTAGTATGATTGAAGATGAAATTAAAACAATAGATGACGCTATTAATGAAGCAGCCTTAGATATGAGAACTAATAAGGAAGGGCAAAAAGAGTAAAGATATTTTACAATTAAGGTGGTCAATATATGAAGAATAAGATTTATCGTTTTATTAAAAGAATATTAATTACAATAAGAAAACCGGAAATGGCTATATTGCCAGGCCAATTAGCCTTTTTCTTTGTACTATCATTAGTACCTATTATTTCTTTAATTGGTATAGTAGCTTCTATGCTATCATTATCATCAGATCAAATCGTATCATTTTTTAATATATCGTTCTCACCCGATGTTAATGACGTTATAACTAGTATAACTACTGGTAAGGGGTTTGATTCAAATATGGGCTTATTCCTCTTAGCAGCCTTTATTATCGCTTCTAATGGCATGTTTTCATTAGTGGTAACATCTAATGTTTTATATAATACTCCTACTACTAATCCTATTAGAATGAGAATTAAAGCTATATTATTAACTTTAATTATTGTATCTTTAATGGTCTTTATCTTATTAGTACCTACTTTTGGAGGTTATATCTTACAATTTATTAAAGATAGTAATATTAGTAATACAGTTATAAATGATGCTTATGCGGTCTATAATGCTATTAAATGGCCATTATCATTCTTATTTATCTACTTTAATATTAAATTAATCTATACTGTAGCACCTGATGCTCATGTAAAGAGTAAAGATGTTACATATGGAGCCTTATTTACTAGTTTAATGTGGATAGTAGCAACATCTATTTTCTCATATTATGTATCTCATTTAGCAAGATATGATGCTTTCTATGGTAGCTTATCTAATATTATTGCTTTAATGTTTTGGATCTATATTTTATGTTATGTATTTGTATTAGGTATGGCTTTAAATGCTAGTAGAGAAGAATTGGATAAAACTTTAGTTAAAATATTTTAATAAAAATTATTATTTAGGACATATTATTATTGAGTACATTTAATGTACTCAATATACAGACTACATTTAGATTAAATCTCCTTAAATTTATGGTCTGTTACTAGACAAAGTGGTTTATTACAAACCACTTTTTTGTTTGAAAATATATAAAAAATATGGTATTATTAGTATCGTCGTATATGAGGTGAAAAGATGATAAAAGTATTACATATTTTCAAGCGTAATAAGAAAAAAAATATTAAAGAAATAATCTTTTTATATATAAAGAATTTTAAAAACCAATTAAAATCAGATATGTTATTTGTCTATTTTATCATTGGCGCCTTAATTAATTCTAGTTTACTTCGTTTTTTTACTGTTAAAAATTATTTTGATATTAAACCTATTATTGCTGATCTTATATTTATCTTAATAGTAGGTATTTTTTCTTATTTAATAAAAAAGAAGAATCGTTTTACATATTTTATGGTATGGTCCATAGTTACTACTTTATTATGTTTTATTAATTCTATCTATTATACTTTTTATAGTTCTTTTGTATCAGTATCATTATTATCGACATCTGTTTTTGTAGTTGATGTCGGAGATGCTGTTATAAAGAATGTTTTAACCTTAAAAGATTTTTCTTATCTTTGGTTTCCAATTATGCTTTTTATAATGACTAGAAGAAATAATAAGCACAATAATCATGATGAGCCAAGAGTAGAAAGTAAAAAGAAAGCTACTAACACCTTAATAGCTACTATAATCTTCCTAGCTATCTTTATACCTTCACTTACCCCAGTAGAGTTTAGTCGTTTTAATAAACAATGGAATAGAGAGTTTTTAGTAGCTAAGTTTGGTTTATATGTCTATCATATGAATGATTTAGTTAAGAGTGTAGAACCTAGAATAAATACAATGTTTGGTTATGATAAAGCTGCAAAATCATTTAGAGATTTTTATGCCACCAAGCAATTAGAACCTATAATAAAAAATAAATATACTAATATTTATAAGGGTATGAATATTATTGCTATTCATGCTGAAAGTATTCAAAGCTTTGCTATGAATTTAAAATTTAATGGTTTAGATGTAACTCCTAATTTAAATAGATTAGCTAAAGAAGGAATGAACTTTACTAATTTTTATACCCAAGTAGGAGTAGGTACCAGTAGTGATACTGAATTCACTTTAAATACTTCGATATTACCAATATGTAATGGAACCGTATTTGTTAGTTATTGGAATAGAGAATTTATAACTATACCTAAGTTATTAGATGAACAAGGTTATTATAGCTTTAGTATGCATGGTAATAATGGAACTTTTTGGAACCGTTTAGCAATGCATAAAGAAATGGGTTATGATACTTTCTTCCATAAAACTAGTTATGTTATCGATGATCAGATAGGATTAGGATTAGCTGATAAATCCTTCTTTAGACAATCAATACCTATCATTAAACAAGTACAAGAAGAACAAAAGAAACCTTTTTACGCTACTTTAATAATGTTATCTAATCATACTCCATTTGATGAAATAGATAAATATGGTGATTTTCCAGTTAATTATAAAACTATTATTACTAATGAATTAGGTCAAACTGAAGAAGTTACTTATCCTTATATGGAAGATACTATTATGGGTCGATATTTAAAGTCAGTTCATTATAGCGATGCGGCTATTGGTGAGTTTATTAATGGTTTAGATCAAGCTGGTTTATTAGATAACACGGTAGTAGTTATCTATGGTGATCATGATGCTAGATTACCCCGTAGTGATTATGTTCGTTTATATAATTATGACTATACTACTGATGGCATTTTAGATGAAAAAGATATTAATTATAAACCGGTTGATTATTATCAATATGAATTAGATCGTAAAGTACCATTTATTATATGGTCTAAAGCTAAACCTATAGCTAAAAAAGTTAATACCGTAATGGGTATGTATGATGTTCTACCAACTTTAGGTAATATGTTTGGTTTTAGAAGTGAATATCAATTAGGTAGTGATATATTTAATGTAAAAGATAATATAGTAGTATTTACTAATAGTAACTGGATAACCAATAAGGTATATTATAATAGTCAAAAAAGTGAGTATCTATTATTAAAAGATGAGCCTTTAGAAGAAGATTATATAGCTAAACATAATGAATATGCTGATAAGTTATTAGAAGTATCTAATTCAATTATCTTATATGATTTAATTCGAAAAGAAAAAGAATTAAATCATATATTACAAGATATTAGAGATAAGGAGTAAACATATGAGAAAAAGAAGAATAAGACCCATTTTTATCCCGTTAATTGCCATAGCTATTGGTATAGTAATCTATATTTTATATACTAATAAAGATACTACTAATACCAAAGTAGAAGAACCGAAAGTTATTGATGAAATAAAAGAATATGGTTATAAGTTAAAAGAAAACAAGAGTGATTATTATAAGGATCTATTTAATAATCTAGGTGAAGTATTAAGTAAAGAAGATATAGATGAAGAAAAATACGCTAAACTTATAGCTCAGTTATTTATCGTTGATTTTTATACTTTAGATGATAAGGTTACTAAGAATGATGTTGGAGGCACAGAGTTTATCTACAGTACCTATAAAGATAATTTTATGGAGAAAGCATCTGATACGATATATAAATATATTGAAAATAATATCTATGGTGATCGTAAACAAACACTACCGATTGTTACTGGTGTTGATGTATTAAGTATAAAAAATATGGAGTTTACTTATCTAGATAGCAAAAAAGATCCTAAAGCTTATGAAGTATCATTAAGTTGGGAATATAAAAAAGATTTAGGATATGAAAGTTCAACTAAATTAATAATAGTTCATGAGAATAATAAATTAGCTATTGTGCAAATGGATTAAAAAAAGATTGATTTTAAATCAATCTTTTTTATTCAGCTAATTCACAGTAGGAAACTCCTAAATCAGCAATATCTATGATCTTAGTACCAGCCTCTTTAGTTTGACTAACTATTATACCAGGATCTTTGCCACTACATGATGGATCAGTTATGGCAACTTCTACTGGTGTAAGAGCTATAAAACTACCTGGAGCACTAGCTTTCCAACTATTATATTGACTAAGGGTCCAACCAACAAAATTAGGTACTAAACATTTAGTATTGGTATAATTTTCTTCTAGTGAACAGTTAATGGTTACTGGGGCATCTGTTTTTTCAACTATAGTAAAAGTAATAGCTTTATTCTTATCTATTTTTGCTAAACGATAATAAGCTGGAACACTTTGTTTTATTATCTGATTATCTTTATATTCAGCTTTATAATCTTTATTATTTTGATCGATAGTAATAAAATTATATTTATAACCATTCTTATTACACCAATTAATAGCTTTATCTTTACCAATACTACCTACAAAGTTAGGGAAAGTCTCAATAATATAATCTTTTTTATAAGAACCTTTACCAATAACCTTAGGGGTATATGGTTCATCAATAGAAAAAGCAAATTCTTTTACTAATTTAGGTTTCTTAATACCCAAATTAATTTCCATAGCATCGACCACTTCTTTTAAACTAGCTCTATAATACATAACATTAGATAGTGCGGCCCTATTATAATCATCATATATAGTTTGTATATAGCCACTTAAATATAATCTTTGCATTGATAATAGATCATCATTACTATTTTGGCTTTTAAGTAACATATCTTTACCGACATCATAGAAACTTAATATTTGATTAGTAGTTAAATTAGTATCAATATTATTACTAATAGTATCCATTATTTTATATATTTGATTTAAACTATTAATAGTCTTCATTTTATTGGCAATAGCGTTAATTACTAACTGTTGATTTTGACCTCTAATAAAGTCGTTTCTAGCTCCAGTATTCCATTTAGCAGCACATTGTGAATGATATTTGCGATTTCGTGATAACGCTAATGCTTCTTCTCCATTTAGCGTTTGTAATCCTTTTTCTAGATAAATAGTGTGCTTTCCAAAGTCTCGATTACTATCTTGTTCACAGAAGCTATATGGAACATCTACTTCAACACCACCTAAAGCATCAACTAATTTAACGACGCCTTTAAAATTAATTTTCATATAATAATCAATATCAATACCAGTAAAGTTTTCAATAGTACTGATAATACATGATTCGCCATTCCACCCAGCATGAGTAATTTTATTTTCAATATGATTTTTAAAACACATGATAGGTACATAAGTATCTCTAGGAATACTCAACATAGTAGCGTTTAGAGTTGTAGGATTAAAAGTAATTAAAGTTAGAGCATCGCCATTAAAAGCAGCATTCTTATCCAAACCATCCTTAGTAGATTGGACTCCTATAAGTAAGATAGTAAATGGTTCAGTTAATTTTTTTACCCCAGATTGATCGGTTGTACCTTGTTTAACCATCTTCTTTTCCATAGTTGTTATTACTTTAGTATCCCCATCAATATTTTCAAAATCCTCCATTGTAGAAAACATAATTTTATAATTACTTGATAAGAATAGGGCATCTACATTCTTTTCATATAAATCATTTAACATAATAGAAAAACTATCATATTTAACTATCTCATTGTCTTTATCTAATCCATATTCTTTAATAATATCTTGGCTAATAATATAACCTTCAATATTTTTAGTATCACTAATAATACCTATTTTTAAATCTTTAACATTACTCATATCTTTTATTTCACTATCTTTTAAAGTAACTAAACTAGTAGCATAAGTGACATATTCTTTATTAATATTTTGCATAGTAGAAAATAACTTATTAATATTAAAAACTAAAAAACCTTCACCAGCTGACATTAACAATATAATTAAAATAAAGATAAAATAACTAGCAATTTTATTTTTAAATATAGTGTTAAAAAAATATAGACACATTAAAATAAAGACAATAATAGTTATAGCAATAATGCCATATCTTATTAAATTTTCAATATTTTCAAATAATGTCACTGTATATATAAAATAAACATTAACTATTATAAATATAAGCATTAAAATTCCCAATATTATTCCTAATAACTTATTAGGAATTTTTCTTATGATTCTTTTCAACCACTTCATCTTTTATTCCTCGCATTCTGTGACCTAACTATCTTATTTGCTATATATTATATTATCATATCAAGCGATATAATTGCTAATATTTTTTACTTTAAAGTGACAATTTTACCTAAAAAATTCCCCCAAAACGTCAAAATTTGTTATAATGATAATGGTAGGATGTCCCGAAAAATAGCGGAGGTTAGTATGAAAAAATTATCAACCATGTTAGTATTTACTTTTTTATTTAGTTTTATAGTACTAATAGTACCTATTTTTGCTGTGTCTTATGATGATGTGGTTAGTAACTTAGCATCTAGAACAGCATGTAGTACAGGTCAATATGAAGTAGCATTAATTAAAAGTGATGGTACCATAAGTAAAGTTGGTTGTTATACTACTTATAATGAAGCTGAAACTTCTATGAATAATACTGGGTCTACTAGTACAAGCGTCGCAAGTATTATTCAATATGTTAGTTCAACTGTTAAACAAATTATTGACGCTAAATATGCCATGTTAGATTTAAAAACTAAATCTTCATCACTTAATACTAATATCTATAGCACTTCAACAGCAAGTTCTGCTAGTGTTTATATAAATGGATCTTATGGAACAGATGCTCCTATGTTAGATTATTATGCTGATAATAGTAGAGCTAAATTAAGAATTAGTGGTTATACTGGATGGATTAGAAAAATAGATGCTGATACCTATAAAGGATATGATGTTGTACCTTTATCTTTAGTAAAATCTCCTACTTATTATTATGTATCAGCTGATGGTGATTTATTGCACCGTTTAACATATGATATTGCCGCTGATAATGGATATACCTATAATGCTTTAAATTTAGGTCCAGCTCCTAGTTTTATGAAGTTAGATACTAAATATTATAGTTTTGATGGTAATTATTTTTATACTAGTTTAATAACTATGATTACTGACTATAAAAATAATAGTTATGCTAATGCTGTTAATGCTACTAGTATTTATTATAACTATTATCAATATTTACCATATAGAACTAAAACAACATATACATCTACTGATATTAATGAATATATAAAGAGTAGAGGATATATAAAAACACCGATTACTTATCCAGTTGGGGCTGGTGAATCAATGTTATATTCACAAGGACCTAACTTTATTGATGCTCAAGATAAATATGGCGCTAATGCGTTATTAGCTTTCGGTACAGCCGTTAATGAAAGTGGATGGGGAACTAGTCAAATAGCTGTTACTAAGAATAACTTGTTTGGTCATAGTGCTTATGATTATGATCCACTAGGATCAGCTGATAGTTATTCTGATGTTAAGTATAGTATTTATGTTAATGCTGATGTCTGGATATCTTTTGGATATGCTTATCCAACTGATTGGCGTTATAATGGATCTCATTTAGGTAATAAAGCTAGTGGTATGAACGTTCGTTATGCTACTGATCCTTATTGGGGTGAAAAGGCGGCAGCTCAATACTATTCAGTTGATAAAGCCTTAGGTAAATATGATTATAAACAATATCAAGTAGGTTTAAAAAATACAACTAGTGCTGTCAACGTTAGAAATGATCCTAATACTTCTTCTACAGCTTTATATCAATTTAGAGCTGATGTAAAAGAAATACCGGTAGTAATATTGGGTGAAGTAACTGGTGAAACAATTGATGGTAGCAATATATGGTATAAGATTCAAAGTGATCCAGCCTTAAGTACAACTCGTACTGTTCTACCTGTACCAGCTGATGGTGCAACTAGACCAACTTATGATTGGACTAATAGTTATGCCTATGTCCATTCATCAGTTATCGATATTATTGGCGAAGAAACCCAATTTACGAAAAGAGATGGGTCATTCTATTTCGATAAGTTCTCATGGAATAGTACTACGCAAACTATTAATTTTAGAGGTTATTTAATAGTAAAAGGTGTTAATAATTCAAGCAATCTACCGGCATCTTATAGTTTAATCTTAAAAGATGTTAATGATAGTAGTAAAGAATATATAATTTCCTTAGATCGATGGACTAATACTAATGAATATCCATTCCAAATACCTAATTTAGATGGTTATGATTATAGTGCTTCTTGGTTTAATGCTAATATTAGTTTAAAAGATATACCTCAAGGTGATTATGTGGGTTATGTTAGAGCTAGAATTAATAAATCAGAAGCAACTGTAACATTTAGAAATATGTTTGCTAAAACAATATCATCTAAAATAACTGACACTAGTAACCGTGGTTACCTCTTTAAAACAAATTATTATATTAAAGATGTACCATTAGAAATCTTTATTCGTGATGGTGGATTAATTAGTGCATCAACTCCACCAACTAGAGATAATATGATAAATACTTATCATAAAATAAGTTTTAATAAAAATTTATTAAATATTAGAGGAACATCATTTAATATTGGTGCTAATTATGCCACTACCCAAACAGTAACTAGAACCCTTGTCCTTGAAAATCAAGCAACTTATGCTAAAAAAGAATTTGCTAGTAATTATATAGATAATGGTGATTATACTATTGTTTTAAGATTACCTGATGGTTTAAGTAAAACTAGAGCATGGTTTGATTCTAATATTGATGTGGCTACTTTAGATCCAGGTACTTATACTATTTATATTAAGACTAAGACTGGTACAGTTGAAGATTATGGTGAATTAAACGATGTCTTCGTTAGAACTTTAAATCAACAGATTAGTTTTGGTGATAAAACGGTTTTACTTCAATTAAATAAAAATAAAAGAATGCGTCTTGAATTAGTAGTAAAACAAAATGATATAGTTAATGATATTACTAATATGACTTGGGATACTAATGGTATAAATATTGAAGGTTGGGCTTTCTCTAAGAATGGATACCCAGATTCTTTAGATAATATTACTCAAAAATTAATATTAACTAATACAGTAGATAGTTCTAAACAAGAAATAGCTTTAACTGGTATTGAAGTATGTAGTATTAGTGATTTAACCAACTGTGAGCTATTTAATCAATATGTTGGGTATAAGAGTACTCTAGACTTAAGAACTATTCCTAATGGCCGTTATTTATTGAGTATTGATACTACTGTAGCAGGTACCAATACCTTTAATGATAAATTAGTATATGGTGTAGAATTAATTAATAAAATAGTTAGAGCGAAGATTGGTAATGATGAAAAATTATTAACTTTTGAACATCTAGATGATGGCATATACTTAACAGTAGCAGATTTTGCTTATACTTATGATATTGTTATTGATGTGGGTCACTGTAAATATTGTGATACAGTTGGAACATCTAATAGTACTATAGCTGAATATGCCTTAAATTATATTGTTTCGGCTTATGAAAAAGAGAGATATGAAGATCTTGGAGTTACAGTATGGATGAATAGGACAAGTACTGATGGTACAGGTGAAATGATGGTCGATAATGGTTGGAGTGATTTTCACCGCATGGAATATACTGTCGGATATGTTGGGGCTACTGCTAAAATAGTTTATAGTAATCACCATAATGGTAGTTATGCAACTGCTACTGGGTATGAAATTATCTTACCAGCTTCTTATACAGCAGCCCAAGTAGCTAACGAACGAGCTATCTATGATGCTTGGTCTACTATGGATACTTCAAATATTTGGCCTTCATCTAATCACGATGGTTTCTATACAAGAGATTATTATGATCCAGCACCATTCCTTACAAAAATAAATGGTGAAGTGTACGATGTACGAAATTATTATGGCGCTATCAGGATGCCATTAGAATTATTTAATGTTAAATCGGTTATATATGAACCAATATATATGACTAACAGTACTAACTTTGCATGGTATTATACTAGCCAAAACTGGAAAAAGATGAGTGAATTAAAAATTCAAAAGTATGTTGAAGCTTTAGGTAAAACATATGCACCTGATCAAGATTAAAAAAAATTTTTAAAAAAATATACATATTTATTTTGGTCATGAATATAATATTAATGTCATAGCAATAAAGATTGTTATGACAATGAGTGTACTCGCTGAAAAGCGAGTACACTCACTTTTTATTTAAATGTATAAATTAAAATAAAATATTAATAATATAAATAAGATAATATTATTTTATTGGGGGCTCTCACTTTTAAAGTGGGAGTCCCCATTTTTTTTAAAAAATTAAAAAAAATATGCATATTTTTTTATTACTTGCATATTAATATTATTGAGGCAATAAAAATATTATTGCTTCACTGGGAACTCTCACTGTTATGGTGAGGGTTCCCACTTTATTTTTTTAAAAATTTTTAAATTATATGTATATTTTAATATTAATGAAATATAATATTAATGTCCTGATAAGCAATTGTCATGACACTGGGTGTACTCGCTTTTCAGCGAGTACACCCACTTTTTTTTGTAAAAAAAATAATTGGTTATTAACCAATTATTTTTATTCTACTACCCAAATAGTATAAGTTTTACCTTGTTCAACAGTCATGCCTGTTTGAGCTGGTGAATCTGGATGAGGCATTCCTGAATTACTTGTATTATCTGGTTTCTTAATAATGCTAAATATTACACCAGGATAATAAGTTGCTACATAAGATTGTAAGGTCTTTATAGATGAATCGGCACTACCATAAGTATATAATGTTTCTTGTAAGATTAAAGTAAATTTTTGAGCTGGACCTTTACTTAAAGTAATAAGTAAACTAGTACCACTTATTACTTCACGACCACTACTTTTTGATTGATATAATGCATAATCTTTCTTTACTGAACTATAACTACCATAAGTATATGAGCATGATAATCCAATTGATTTACAAGTACTACTTATATATGTTTTACTTTTACCAACAAAGTTAGGTATAGTAACTGGTTTACCTTGTGATACGACAACACTAATAACGGCATCATTTTTAATAACTTGATTTTTTTCGTATGAATAACTAATTACTTCGCCACTAGCTACTGTATCATTAAATTCATATGTTTCTTGATATTTAACATTATATTTATTAGCCCAAGTTCTAAAATCATATAAACTTGAGAATTCCTCCATCTTTAATTGGCCTCTTGAAGTAATTACTGTAATTAAAGTTCCTTCTTCAATTTCAGCACCAGCTTTATAGTTAGCTGATATTAATTTACCAATAGCAATCTTATCATCATATTTATCACTAAATTTAATGGCTAAATTATTATCCATTATCCATTGAGTTACTTCAGTAATATCCATTTTTAATAGATCAGGAACAATAATCTTTTTACCTTTAGATATAGTTAAATTAATAGTATCTTTATTTGGATCAACTACCGTTCCTTTTACTTTATCTTGTGTTACTACGCGATGACGTTCGACTTTATCATTAAATTCATAAGTTAAATTATATTTAAAGCCATTTCTTTTTAACCATAAGGTAGCGTCAAATAATTTTTGATTAGTAAAATCAATTAATTCTAATGGTACTAAATCATCTTTACTTCCTAAAGAGAAGGTTAATTTAATAGCATCGCTTCTTCGGAGTAACCCATTTTTATCTTGAAAGATAATAATATCTTTAGGTTCACTAGATAATTCATATTCAATTGTTACATTATTTAAGAAATTTTCATTAATATATTTTATTACTTCATCGATATCCCATCCTAACATATTAGGGACGACAATTTGTTTATCATAGTTAGGACCTGTTGAAATAGTAAAACTAATTTTAGTAACATCTTTAGTTAAAGTACCGGCTGTTACCGTTTGATTAATAATATGGTTCATAGGTACGGTATCACTAGGTTCATATACTTGTTCTACTTGTATTTCATTACTTGAAGCCCATACTAAGGCATCTGAGATACTGATATTAGTAAAATCATTAACTAATTCTGGTTGTGGTAATTTTAAAAGTTGAGTTTCAGTTATAAGATTAAAAGCTAATAATAATGTTAATAGACCAGATGTAATATACATATATAATTTAGCTCTTGATCTAGAATTAACAATAAATAAACTAGTTAGGACAAAAAATACTGATAGTATTGATAGTATAAAAGAATTAATAATAGGTTCTAAAGGATTAATATTATTATCACTATTTAAAAGAGTAAATATAAAGTAGGTAATACTCATGATAATAGTAAGGGATAAAACCCCATAAGATATTATTTTTTTAGTTTGATTATTCATACTATCACTCCTATGGTTAATTATATTACAATTATATAATATATTGTCGAAAAAATAAACTGAAAGCATGAATATTTACAAATAAAAAATAAACACCTATGTTTTTATGACATATTTTGATATAATGAGAGTAGAAAAATTAGAGGTGAAGTAAATGATATATGCAGGTATTTTAGCGGGTGGACAAGGGACTAGAATGGGGCAGACCGAAAAACCAAAACAGTTTTTAATATTGGGGAATCGTCCTATTATTATTCATACTATTGAACAGTTTGTTATCAATCCTAAAATAGATAAAATAATTATTGCTGTTCCTAAAGTATGGATTTCTCATACTGAAGATTTAATAAAGAAGCATTTAAATGCTAGTGCTATTAAAAAGATTGTTGTTATTGAAGGTGGATCCAGTAGAAATGATACAATTTTAAATATATGTATGTATGTTAAAGATAAAGAAACTTTAACTAGTAAAGATTGTGTTATAACTCACGATGCTGTTCGACCTTTTGTAAGTCAACGCATAATTGATGATAATATTGCAGCTGTTCTAGAGGGTAAAGCAGTAGATACAGTAATAGCTGCAACTGATACCATTATTGAGTCTGAAAATAATGAAGATATATCTAATATTCCAGTTAGAAGTAAAATGTATTTAGGTCAAACTCCACAAAGTTTTAATATTAAACAATTTATGAAATTATATGCAAAATTAACTGATAAAGAAAAAGAAATATTAACTGATGCGGCTAAAGTATTTTTATTAAATAAAGAAAAAGTTTACCTAGTAAA
>JBJKSD010000010.1:0-17511 GCA_046704245.1 Bacilli bacterium | reverse complement strand
TTCTATTAATAATAAATCTTTAGTTATCTTATTAATTAATTCTTTATTAAAAGTAGTAATTTGATCAAAACTATCAATCTTTTTATTATATAAAAAATCATATAACTGATGAGCACGATATTTCTTCTCATTAATACTTATAAAATAATCTTCTAATTCGTTTAATGTATAATTATAAACATTAATCATATATCATCCCTCAGATATCATAATTATAACAAATATTGTCATAAAAAAATAGGTTTTACCCTATTTTTTATGGATAAAACACACGACCAATTAGTGAATCTCGATCTTGCAATCCATTTAAATAATCTTTAGCACTCATTCTTTTACGTCCTTCTTCTTGTAATTCTTTTATAATTATTTCACCATCGCTAGCTTTAACGCCAATACCATCTTCATAGAGGGCAACTATTTCACCATCTACTTTTTCAAAATAAGAATTATAACTTTCTTCACTAGACCATACCTTTATTCTTTTATTATCTAGATGAGTATAAGCTCCGGGCCATGGATTTAAGCCTCTAATACGGTTAAAAGTAAGACGTTTATCGTCATCCCATCTAATAAGTTCATCTTCTTTAGTTAAATTCCCAGCATAAGTTGCTTCGCGTTCATTTTGTTTTTGAGGATTAATATTACCACTAATAATTTTAGGTAAGGTCTCTAATAATAGATCACGACCCATAGTACTCAAACGATTATGAAGAGAACCCGCTGTATCTTGATCAGTTATTTTAGTTTCTTTTTGACTAATAATAGGCCCTCTATCCATTTGTTCATTCATATACATGATAGTAACACCAGTAGTATAATATCCTTCCATAATAGCTCGATGGATAGGATCACCACCTCTTAATTTAGGTAATAACGAAGCATGAACATTAATACATTTATATTCAGGTTTATATAATAATTCTTTAGGTAATATTTGACCATAAGCACAAGTAATTATTATATCTGGTTTTAAAGCTAAAATTTCTTTATATGATGTTTTAATACTTACTGGTTGTAATACTTTAATATGATGTTCTAACGCCACTTCTTTGACTTTAGAATAAGTAATTTTTTGGCCTCTACCAACTTCACGATCAGGTTGGGTAACTACTGCTATAACATCGTAATTATCAATTAGAGCTTCAAGTGTGGGGACACTAAATCTAGGTGTTCCCATGAATATAACTTTAATATCTGACATATGCATCCCCTATCTTCCTTATAATTATATCATGAATATAAAAAAGTGACTTATATTTTTAATGGATCAATATCTATTTCAATTGTTACTTTATGATTATTTTCATAGTGTTTAATTAATTCTTTTAAAATTGGTATAACTTTAGATTGGTCTTTATATTTGATAATACATTGAAAACGATAGATATTATTAATTTTATAAAGATTAGCAGTAGAAGGACCTAAAACAATAGCATTATCTTTAATATGTTGACGTAAATAATTACCTATCTTTTCACTGACTGATGTTCCTAATTCATATTCTTTACTTAAGATTCTAACTAATATCATAAAATAATATGGTGAATATTTTAAAGCTTTTCTAATAATCATCTCTTGTTCATAGAAACTAAGATAATTATGATTTTTAGCACATTGAATACTATAATGATCAGGATTAAAAGTTTGAATTATTACTTCACCCTCTAGATCTTTACGACCAGCTCTACCTGCTACTTGACTTAATAACTGAAAAGTTCTTTCAGCACTTCTAAAATCAGGAATATTTAAACTAGTATCACCATTTAAGACACCTACTAAAGTTACTTTAGGAAAATCTAATCCTTTAGCAATCATCTGGGTTCCTAATAAAATATTATATTTTTCTTGACGGAAATCATCTAAGATACGTTCGTGAGCGCCTTTTCTAGTAGTTGTATCGACATCCATTCTAATAACTTTCGCCTTAGGAAATAGTTCATTTATTTTTTCTTCTATCTTTTCCGTACCCATACCTAATTCATGCATATTCTTATTACCACAATTAGGGCATATATCTAATTTTTTAGTTCCATATCCACAATAATGACAACGCATAATATTACTCTTTTTATGATATGTTAAAGAGATATCACAATTTGGACATTTATGGGTATAACCACAATTAGGGCAACTAATTACTGATGAATATCCTCTTCTATTTAATAGTAATATTATTTGTTCATTCTTATCTAAACATTTATTTATTTTATCAATCAATAGAGTAGAAAAATAACGGTTACCTTTTTTAATTTCATCTTTCATATCAATAATATCAACATGTGGTAAATCTTTATTATTAATTCTATTAGGTAACTGTAATAGATGATAGACATTCTTTTTAGCTCTAGCAAAACTTTCTAATGATGGAGTAGCACTTCCTAATACTAGAGGGCATTTATGATAAGTACTTCGCCATTTAGCTATATCGATAGCATGATAACGAGGATGATTTTCTTGTTTATAAGTAGTAACATGTTCTTCATCGATAATAATAATACCAATATTATTGAAAGGAGCAAATATAGCACTGCGGGCACCAATAGCTATAGCCACTTCACCACGCTCTATTTTACGCCACTCATCATACTTTTCACCATCACTTAGACGACTATGAAGAATAGCTACTTGATCGTGAAAACGGCCTCTAAAACGATTAACCATTTGAGGGGTTAAACTAATTTCCGGTACTAAGATAATCGCTTGTTTACCTTTATCTATTACTTCACTAACTAATTCCATATATACTTCTGTTTTACCGCTACCAGTAACACCATATAATAAGAAAGTATCAGGCTTATTAAATGAATGTTTAACTTCATCAATTACTTGTTTTTGATCAGTAGTAAGTTCAATTTGTTTATATTGGGGATAGCTATTATATGAAGTGCGATAACTTTCTTTCACTATTTCTTTAATTATTTTTTTAGTTAACAATGTCTTTACACTGCTAGCTGATATCTTAGTTAAAGTACTTCTTTTTTTAATTTTATCTTTTAATAAGATATCAATAATTTTTAAAGCTGATGGGCTAAGTTTATATTTTAATATATCTTCTTTTTTAATATTTAATTTAAGATAAGTATCTATCTTGATATTAATTTTAGTGTTTACTTTAGCTTTTAAGGCTAATGGTAACATTACTTGATAAGCATGAATTAGATAACATAAGGTAGTATCACTAATATATTGCCCTAGAGCTAATAATTCATCATTTAAAACAGGATTATCATCAATAATATTAATAATATCTTTTAATTCAAATTCACTATCATTATTATCTGATAACCCTAAAATAAAACCTTCTACTTCTTTTCTACCAAAAGGAACTTTTACTCTAATACCAACTTTAACTAATTGTTCTAATGTTTTTGGTACTAAATAGGTAAATGGTTTATTAATTGTCTTAGCTCCTAATTCGACTAATATATGAGCTACCATATACATCACCTAATATCATTATAGCATAATAAAAAACAACCATAGGTTGTTTTTATTTATAACCATCTAGTATTAGAAATATTTTTAATACTATCTTCTTCATATTTTGAAGTATACTCTATTATCTCGTGCATTAGTTCTCTAATTATAACACTACTTAGATTAGAAATACGAATACTTAAATGTCTTCTTAAAGATCGAGCAAAAGAATAATCATCGATATATTTTTCAAAGACATTATTTACTTTTAATAGTAATGCTAATTCTTCTTCATTATCGATATCTACTTCAAATACAAAATCTTGATAATGACCTATTAGTATCTTAGATAAATCATCATTTTCCATGTAAACATAATTACTAATATCATCATAATTAGGACAGTGATTTAAAATTAATTCCTTTCTTATTTTTTCATCCATAGTAAAACCTCCCTAAACATTAGAATAATTTAACTAAATCATTAAAGGTAATGTATAACATTAAAGCCATTAAGATAAAGAAACCAACCGTATGAAAATAATTTTCTACTTTAGGATCTACGGGACTACCTTTAAGACGTTCAATAACTAAAAACAGAATGCGACCTCCATCAAAAGCTGGAAAAGGAATCAAGTTAATAAAACCAACGTTGATACTTAAGAAAGCTATTAGGTATAGAATACTATCAAAACCAGATGCTGCTTGGTTTCCTACTATACTATAGATACCTATAGGCCCAGCTACTTTATTTAGACCTAAAGCTCCACTAAATAAACTACTAATAACAATAAACATAGTTTTAAATAAAGATACGGTCTTACTACCAGCATATTTAATAGCTGCTATTAAACCATATGTCTTTTGATCAGATATATCGATACCTAAACGATATATTTCCATATTATTATCTTGTTCTTTTTTTAATTTAACATAATAAGTAGTATAGGTTTTATTGGGATGTTGAACTTTAATTTTCATCGGTACATTTTTATCACTTAGCTCTAATTGAATTAAGATATCATCCCATGTCCTTACCTCTTTATTATTGACATTTATAATAATATCACCTTTAGTAATACCTGAATTATATGCTGGATATCCTTTTTCTAAACCATCGACAATTGGTCTAGAACTAGGAGCTCCATAAAATAATCCTATCATAAAGAGGATAAAAATAGCTAATAAGAAGTTAAAGGTAGCCCCCGCTACAATAGTTATAAAGCGAGCTAACCAAGATTTAGATTGTAATCTCATCTCTTTAGGTATATCTTTATCTTCTTCGACAGTTTCTCCTGCTAATTGAACAAAACCACCTAAAGGTATTAATCTAATTGAATAAGTAGTTTCATCGTTCTTTCTCTTAATAGCAAAAATTCTAGGTCCCATACCAATAGCAAACTCATAAACATAGATACCTGATCTTTTAGCAAAGATAAAATGCCCTAATTCATGAATTAAGATAGTAACACCTAGAATTAATATAAAATAAATTAAAGTCATCTAATCACCTTCTAAATAATAGTTATAAATAGGGTAAATACTATTATTACTAGAATAATACTATCTAATCTATCTAAAATACCTCCATGTCCTGGTATAAGACTAGTATAATCTTTTTTATTATAATAACGTTTTATAGCACTGAAGATTAAATCTCCTAATTGTCCCATAATACTTAAGAATGCTCCGATTGATATTAAATTAATAATATTAATATTATTATTAATTACTTCATAATAGAAGACACTACTTACTAAAGTACCAAAGATAATACCTCCAATTAAACCTTCCCAAGTTTTTTTAGGAGAAATAGCTGGTATTAATTTATTTTTACCAATAAAGACTCCAGTTATGTATGCATAAGTATCAGTGATAATAGTAATTAAGATAACATAAATAAAATAATTTAAACTATAATTTCTAATTAAAATTAATAAATTAAAAGCTATTCCTAAAAAGAAAACTGAACCTAATAAGAATAAAGCATCTTCAATATTATATTTATCATAATCTTGATAAAAGACTAATGGTAATAATAAGGCTGCTAATAAGACACTTATAATGCGATAATCAATAGAATAAACAAAAGAAGTATTATATAAGTTATTTGATACTAACATAATAAGCATAGCATAAGATATTACCTGAGTAGTAACAGGAAAGGATCTTTTAGTTTGTCTAATATCAATTAATTCTTTCAAGGCAAATAACGATATTAAACTAACAGCAATATAAAATAAGCTACCTCCTGTTATAATAATGGGAATTACTATTAATAATAATATAATGGCACTAATTACTCTTTGTTTCATCTTTTATCTCTCCAAATCTTCTATTTCTTTTATTAAATTCTAATATAGCCATATCAAAGTCTTCTTCCGTAAAAGCTGGAAAATATACTTTAGGAAAGTATAATTCAGCATAGGCAAGTTGCCATAACATAAAGTTACTTATTCGCGACTCACCACTAGTTCTAATAACAAAATCAATATCAGGTAAATCATGATATAAATAAGTTTTAAATAACGCTCTATCTATATTATCAACTTTAATATGTCCTTTTAATATATCATTACTTATTCTTTTAGTAGCATCGACTATTTCATCTTGGCCACCATAATTTAAGCATATATTTAATATCCCTTTGGTATTATTAATAGTTGCTTTTGATATTTTATCCATTGCTCTTAATACCTTGGGTGATAATTGTTCTCTACGACCAGAGAAAATTACCTTAACATTTTTATCAATAAAAGTTTGAAATTCTCGATTAAACATCTTGATAAATAAATTCATTAAGAAATTTACTTCTTCATTACTTCTTTTAAAGTTCTCAGTTGAAAAAGCAAATACACTTAATACTTTTATTCCTCTTTCATAAGCATATAAAGCAATCTTTTTAAGGGTTTTACTACCTTCTAGGTGGCCTTTGCTTCTATTAAATCCACGCTCAGTAGCCCACCTACCATTACCATCCATTATTATAGCTAAATGATTAGGTAAACTTATGTTATTATAATCCATCTATATTCTCCTATCGTTGTATTTTATGGCACTGGTACTAAATAGAGATAATCATCATAACCATCAGTAACCATATCATCGCCGCAATCTAAGTATGGACGATAATTATATTTTTTGGTGTCAGTTTTCTCAACAATAACATATCCATTACATACTATTGAAGAATCTTTAGGATTTTTAATGGTTTTAGTAAATCCTCCTGCTATTAATGTATCTAAACTAATACCAGTTATATCTGATACATCATATGGTAATAAGCTGGTATTCATTTTATAATAATTTTCAGCAGCTGTAGCAAGTAATGTTTCATTTGAATTAAATACTTGATCACTAGCATTTTGTACTACTTTTGTTACTGTGGGAATAGCAATTAATGATATGATACCGATAATAGTAATTACAGCCAGTAATTCTACTAAAGTAAAACCTCGTTTGTTAATCATAACATTATCTCCTTTTAATATAATAACATTATTATATATTAATTCCCATTGTTTTTCAATTAATAAAAAAAGAACTATAAATAGTTCTTAAAATGAATCGACATTAATTTTTACTTTTTTACGACCGTTAATATAACCACTAGCTTGAACAATAGTTCTAATAGCATTAGCCATACGACCTTCTCTACCTATTACGGCACCCATATCTTCATCAGCTACTACTACTTGAATAAGAATAAAATCTTCTTCATCAGTATCAAATTGTTTAACTGCTACTTGATCAGGATTCTTAACAATAGATTTAACTATTTCTTCAGTTAATTGTACTAGATTCATTATTTATTATTCCTCTCATTATAATATTTAGCTATTATACCTGTTTCATCTAATAAATTACGAACTGTATCCGAAGGTTTAGCACCATTATTTAACCATTTTAAAGCTTTTTCTTCATCGATTTTTATTTCAGCTGGTGTTGATAATGGACTATAAGTACCTATTAATTCAATAAATCTACCATCTCTTGGACTTCTAGAATCAGCTGCTACAATACGATAGTATGGTCTTTTCTTAGCACCCATTCTCTTTAATCTTAATTTAACTGCCATATATATTCCTCCTTTTTCATATAACATTATATATAAAAAAAGAATAAGTGTCAACTATTTTCGTTGACACTTTATTATATGTAATCTTGTTCAATATTTTCCTCTATTTCTTCTTCTATCTCTTCAGTTAATGGTTGTTCTTCATCGACTATTTCATCCCATGGTTCTTCCTCAGTTTCAATACCAATCTTTACTTTAGCATCGCCTACTATTTCAACACCCAACTCTTTTTCGATAATGAGCTCAACACTATCTTCTTTATTATCAACCTTGACACAATTAGGTTGTTTTAATACTCTTACTATTATCTCTTTATCTGAGGACAAATCACTATCTTGTTTTATATTAACATTTAATTCTTCAGTATAATCGATAGTCTTACTCATAACGGCTGTCTTAGTATCATTATCATATGAATACCACATGTTTATATCACAGCTACCTTCAATTATTATTTTACCATCTCTTTCATATCCTTTTAATTTATGATTAATCACCCAACATCCTAAAACAGTATCAATATTAACTTCTGGTGTTATTGAATAATTATTGCTAAAAAACTTTTTACCCTTACCAATTACTGCTTTTGTTATAATTTCTCTATATGTTGCCACTATATCCCTCCTCACTTTAATTTATGCATAAATAGACTATTTTGTGCTTAATAAAAAAAGACTAATTAAAGTCTTTTTATTATTATATGCTTATCTTTGAATAACTTCACCATTTAAACTCCAGGTTTTTACTTTCATTATCTTAACATCGACGATATGTCCGATATTACTATCATCACCTACAATATTTACTAATTTATTAGTATCAGTATATCCCATCAATAATTGTCGATGTTTAACATCTTTGCCCTCAATCAATACTTTAACCGTTTTATTAAGATATTTTTCATTACTAAGTAAAGCATATTTATTCACTAGTTCATTTAATTGTTGTAAACGTTTATTTTTTTCATCAGTTGATATATTATCTTCAAAGCTAGCTGCTGGTGTACCGACACGAGGAGAAAAAATAAAGGTGAAAGCAAAATCAAATTGTAATTTATTATAGAGCGTTAGGGTTTCTTTAAAATCTTTTTTAGTTTCACCAGGAAAACCAACAATAATATCAGTCGATATAGCTACATTAGGAATATTAGCTTTTAATTTATTATATAACTTGATATAACTTTCTTTAGTATATCTTCTACCCATTAATTTTAATATTTTATTACTACCTGATTGAATGGGTAAATGAATATAAGGCATTATATTAGTATTATCTTTAATAACATCGATCATTTCATCAGTAAAATCCCAGGGATGACTAGTTACAAATCTAATTCTAGGTATGGCTAATTTACTAACATCATTTAATAAATTAGCCATATTATAATTAATATCATTAAAATCTTTACCATAAGCATTAACATTTTGACCTAATAAAGTTATTTCTTGATAACCTTTATCAATTAAACTCTTTATTTCATCAATAATATCGTTAGGTCTTCTACTGCGTTGTTTACCTCTAACATATGGAACAATGCAATAGGTACAGAATTTATCACAACCGTACATTATATTAACCCAAGCTTTATATTTGCTATCACGGATAAAAGGTAATCCTTCGATAATATCTCCTTCTTTACTCCACACTTCGATTGTCAATTCTTTATTATTGATGGTCTGTTCTAAAATAGAAGGAAGTTGGTGGATATTATGAGTACCAAAAACAAAATCTAACCATTGATATTTATTTAAAATATTATCGATTACTACTTCTTCTTGAGCCATACACCCAGATAAACCAATAATTAAGTTAGAGTTCTTTTGTTTTAAATGTTTTAGACGTCCTAACATTCCAAATACTTTATTATGAGCATTTTCTCTAATAGCACAAGTATTTAAGATAATCAAATCGGCTGTTTCTTTCTTATTAGATCTGGTATAACCTAAATCTTCTAAGATAGCACTAATAGTTTCACTATCATGGACATTCATTTGACATCCATAAGTTAAAATATAATATTGTTTATTTATACCAATATTCTTTATA
This sequence comes from Bacilli bacterium, assembly GCA_046704245.1. Taxonomy (GTDB): domain Bacteria; phylum Bacillota_I; class Bacilli_A; order RF39; family UBA660; genus UBA660. The sequence goes on along the minus strand of JBJKSD010000010.1, from coordinate 7,970 downwards.
GATGTAGCAATCTTATATTCATCAGTTAATATATTAACTTGTTCTTTATTTCTAATCTTAGCTTTTATCATATTAGGTTTACGCATTATTCCACCTCCTTTAATTGTTAAATATTATAACATGGATTATATAAAAAATGTTAGCTTAGCTAACATTTTATTAATTTTCAAGATATTCTCTTAAATGTTTAGTTTTATCTGATACTCTCAATAATTTTAAGGCTTTGGTCTTCTGCCTACTAATATATGAACGGGAAAGGCCCATTTGTTTGGCAATATCTTTATGATCGATACTTTGTTGTCCAGATAAACCATAGTAAGCATTTAATATATATTGTAGATTAGGGGGTAAATCAACTAATACTTTAGCAATTTGATCTTTAAGACCTACATTATCATAATTAAAAGAAGTATCTTCATTTACTTTTAATATTTCGGCCAAATTAAAGGTTTGACCATATTCATCTTGTTGAATAATAGATACTTCTTTTAAACGTCTTTTACTTTTTCTAAGAAACATAAATAATTCATTAATAATACATCTACTAAAATATGAACTAGCTCGTCCCCGATTTGGATCATATGTATATACTGCTTTAATAAGACCTATATAAGCCGTTTGTACTAAATCATCATCGTCAATATGTATTCCTCTACAACGCATAGCTAATTTACACGCTAAAGGTATATTAGCTAAAATAACTTTATCATATAAAGTCTTTTTTGTTTTATCATCGGCATTTCTAATATGTTGATAAATGGTATTTATTTCATCTTGAGAGAAATGCCCCTTTGTATGACCCAATTTTATTCCTCATTTCAAACAACTTAGCTATTTTTTTCTATTTTAATTAGACCACCCATATATGGTCTTAATACTTCAGGTATAGTTACACTACCATCTTCATTTTGAAACTGTTCGACAATAGCTGGCAATAATCTTGAAGTAGCAAGTCCTGAACCATTTAAAGTATGAACATATTCATTATTACCATCTTTATCTTTATATCTAATCATACCTCTTCTAGCTTGGTAATCGCGAGCATTAGATACACTAGATGCTTCTTTATATTCATTCATACTTGGTATCCATACTTCTAAATCATATGTTTTAGCCATTGATGCACTGACATCTTTAGCAGCTAATTTAGAAATACGATAATGTAAACCTAGATTTTTTAATATATTTTCAGCATTTTCTACTAATTCTTTTAATATATTATCTGATTGTTCTTTAGTAGTATATGCAAACATTTCCACTTTATTGAATTGATGGCCACGTACTGTACCTCTTTCTTCAGTGCGATGGCTACCTGCTTCACGACGATAACAAGGCGTATATGAGAACATTTTCTTTGGTAAATTCTTATAATCTAATATTTCATCACGATAGTAATTAACTAATGCTGTTTCAGCAGTAGGTAGTAAAAAGCCACCATCGGTTAGATGAAAAACATCATCTTTAAATTTAGGAAATTGACCAGCCGTATAACCACATTTATCTTCTAATATATGAGGTACTAATAAAAATTCATAATTATTTTTAAGATGAGTATCGATAAAATAATTGATTAAAGCCCACTCTAACCTAGCTCCTAAACCTTTATATATCCAATAACCATGACCGCTTAATTTAGTTCCACGTTCAAAATCAACTAAGTTTAAATCCATTAATAATTCCACATGATCTTTAGGAGTAAAATTAAAATTAGGTTTTTCACCACCAACTTTAACTACTTTATTACTTTCTTTATCACCAGCAACTACATCATCATCAGGAATATTAGGTAAAACAATTAAGAAGTTCTTAATCTTTTCTTCTAACTCTTCTTGCCTAGTTTCTAATTCATCAATTTTAACATTAGTATTCTTCATCTGTCTTAACATTGTATCAATATCTTGACCTTCAGCTTTTAGATCAGCTATTTCTTTAGTTAATCTATTCTTATTAGCTTTTAATTCTTCTACTTGAACTAATGTTTTAACTCGCTCATTATACCAATTGACTAAATCATCTAGCGAAATATCATCCATCTTTTTTCGCAAAGCCTCTTCAACATTTTCTTTTTCATTAATAATTCGTTTAATATCTAGCATCATATCACCCTTTCTTATAAAAAAAATACCTAATCCCTTAATAGGAACGAAGTATCGTGGTGCCATCCTAATTACATATATATTATGTATCTTAATTTTGATAACGGTTTAACCGAAAATGAATACTTTATTCTTCATTTCACTCTAGAGTTGATTCATAAAAAATTTATACTAGTTTTCACCAACCACTAGCTCTCTATAATAAATTATCTTTATTACTAATCTCTATCAAAGATTTATGACATAAGTTTAGCATTGAAAAATAATTATGTCAAATGGATTTTTTTAATAATACTTGAATATTTTTTGAATATGGATTAGCATTCTTATTTATATCATAATTTTCATATGCCGATATAAAATCAAAACCTGCAATTTCAGCAAATTTTTTTATTGCTTTAAGATCATATATTCTAAAGATATGAGTATCTTTAAATAATTTATTATCAATATTATAGGTTATACTAGTTCTTTCCATTCTTGTTTTAATATTATAATCCCATTTCATTTTTCTTTCTATTCCATTAATAACATCATATTTAATACCACTAGTGATAGGATTATGTAAATCGATTATAACTATACCATTAGATCTTAAATGTTCTGCAAAGTTTTTTAATGTTTTAATGGCATCTTCCTGATTTATTAAATGATTAAATACAGCATACATAGATATAATAGCATCATATTTAGTATTTAAATTAAAATCCATAATATTACCTTGATATAAAGAACCTTTAACTTTATTTTTAGCTATGGATAACATATCATTACTTATATCAAGACCAGTACACAAATAATTCTTTTGTTCAAGCAACTTCATATGGCTACCTGTACCACAACCAGCATCAAGGATATTTTTTACATTATATTTTGCTAAAATACAGTTTAAAAATTGGCTTTCATTTTCATAATCTTTTTTATTATATAGCTTATCATAGTATTTAGCTAATATACCATATTCATACTTACTCATAATATTCACCTAATCTATCTAATTATAACATAAAAAAATCCTACCATGTAGGATTTTATCTAGCTTCAACTATTAACTTTATAGCAGTCCTTTCTTCACCATCAATGACAATATCGACAAAAGCTGGTATACATACTAAATTTTTACCACTAGGTGCTACAAACCCTCTAGCAATAGCTATAGCTTTAATTGATTGATTTAAAGCCCCAGCTCCTATTGCTTGTATCTCCACAACCCCTTTTTCTCTAAAGACATTAGCTAAAGCTCCGGCTACTGAATTAGGATTAGATTTAGATGAGACTTTAAGTGTTTCCATAATATTTCCTCCCTTGTTATTATATTAATATAATTATATGAAGAGGGGGTAAAAAAAGAACTTTGGTAAGTTCTAATTCTTATTATTATTTTCTTTTTCAATCTTTTTAATTAAGTCATAAAGTTCATCAAAATCATTTACTTTATAACCCTTCCATTCTTTGGTATATTTATACTGACCAAATGCTATACCAATACCTCCAGCTTTCTCCCAAGCTTCTAGATTGCGGGGAGCATCATCAATAAATATTCGACCTGGTGCTCCTATTTCTCCTTTTAATTTAGCAAATATAATATTATTTAAATTGAAGAAAGGCATATGTTTTTTTATCCAAGCTATCTTTTCATTCATACAATATGGGCTTTCCCATTGCGGATGAGATAAGATTCTTACTTCATAACCTTCATCTATTAATTTTTTGATAATTTCTATGTATCCAGGAATTGGTTTTAAATTAAGAAATAAACCTTCACGATAGAGTACTTCTTTAAAATATTCAGCATCCGCTTTAATACCTGTACTATATTCTATATAATAATTATCACATCCATCATACCCACAATCTTCACCATATTCTTGACTATAGATATCAAATAAACAAGCACGGAAATCACAACCAACATCATCCATATCAAAATATATCTTCATACTCCAACTCCTATTAAAAATTCTACATTAATTGATATACTCATTATATTATGATTAAAAAATATTTACAAGTAAAAATAAACTAACCTTAAGTTAGTTTATTTTATAATCAATATATGCATATTTAGCATCACTATATTCTAAATACTCATTAAAAAACTGTTTTGCTTGATTAGATATATTAATTATCCGATCTATCTTACCATCAATATTACATAATGGATTTACATATCTTTTTTTAGACTCAAGAGATACACAATATTTATCTTTTACTTCTGTATCACTACCATAGATACAATTTAAATTTTTAAATATATTCCATATTTCAATTAGTTGTTCATCTTTACTATTTTCCATTAATTCTATAATTTGTTGCTCAGATAAAGTATATAAATTATCAACCGTAATAATTTTATGATCAATAGCTAATCTTAATATATCTCCCATAAGTTTCATACTTAATTTATCATCATTCATCTGCATCATAATACTAAATTTACATGAAGCTTCAAAGAATTTTTCAGCTACTTTTAAAGTGGAAAATGCTATTTCTGGTTCATTATCTTCATTAGTAGCTATAATAATATTTTTATATACTTTTTCCACATCTTCTATTTGCCAAAATCTACCCCACATAAGACAACTAGCTAAAATACCATCTAAACGATCGACACAAATTTTTGGTTTCTTATTTTCTACTACTGGATAATTAGTTATGTTACATACATTATCAATAGTAATATTATCTCTTTTTAATAGTTTTTTTATTTGTTTAGCGTTACTAATAATCTCTTTAGTATCTAATTCAGCACTTTCTTGATAAAGATAGTCATCCAGCATATAATCGACACAATGACTAAAAGTGGGGGTACCTAAATCGTGAAATAAAGCTGCTAAAGTTTGTACTTTATCTTTAGTAAAATGCCATGTCATTAAGGCACACACAATACTATGATCTAATCTTGAATACCAATATTTTATGTCAGCTGATGGTAATTTTTGATAGTCGGCACCACAAAATGTACCTATACCTGCTAAACGTTGTAATTCATCAGTCTTTATATAATCTTCAATAAAAGATGGATAATCATTATCACATAAGATATTAAAATATTTCTTTAATTCACCTTTAACTTTATCAATATACTGCATTACAACATCTCCTTATATATTAATTGGTGCCAGTGGTGGGACTCGAACCCACATGAGTTTAACCTCACCGGATTTTGAGTCCGGCGCGTCTACCAATTCCACCACACTGGCATATAAAGAAGTTAATCTTCTTCTCTATAGTTTGATTCAAATAAATCAGTTTCGGTTATTTCTTCGTCTTCTTTATGATTAATAATGGGTAATTCATCTTTACTAGATAGACCAAAATAATCTAAGAATTCATCGGTTGTTTTATATAGAATAGGACGCCCAGGTAATTCTGATCTTCCTACTTCTTTTATTAAACCTTTAGCTACTAATTTACGAACCATTTGACTACTACCAACACCTCTAATTTCATCGATAGTAACTCTAGTTATTGGTTCATTATACGCAATAATAGCTAAAGTTTCAAGAGCTGCTTGACTTAACATATGAGTAGTTGGATTTTCTATTAAACGCTTATAATATTCTTTATGTTCTTGTTTGGTAGTTAGTTTAAAAGTATTACCTAAATAATTAATAGTTATACCTCTATTATTATGATTATAAGATGTTTGTAAATCTTTTAATAACTGTTTTGTTTCTTCGGTTGGTATATTTAAAATATCAGCTATTTGGTCTATACTTAAACCATCATCGCCGACAACAAACAATAAACCTTCTAAGATAGCTAATTTATTCATGATAATCATTCCTCCTTTAAACTTAGGATGATTTCATCAAAAGTATTATCTTGTTTAATAACTAATTCTTGTTTTCTAGCCATTTCTAGAATAGCTAAAAAGGTAGCTACTATATAATCTCTACTCATTATATCAAATAATGAAGTAAATGATGCTTGTTTTCTAGTTTTTAATATTTTTCTTATTTGTTTACTTCTTTCATCTACTGATATTTCACGTTTAGTAATTTTTGTTGATAATGGTCTGTTAAGTTTCTGACGATCAAGAAAATGCTCAAAAGCATTTAATAGATCAGAAATACCTACGCCATTACTTTTAATAGGAGTATTTTGATCAGCATATGGTTTTAAACTAGAAGGTAATTTAGTAAATATTTCTTGTCTAGATTCTTCTAATTTTTTAAATTCACTAGTTATATCTTTATATTTTTTATATGCTAATAATTTCTTTATTAAAGCTTCACGAGGATCTTCTTCATATTCATCTTCTTCAGCCATTTGATTATTAGGTAATAATGAACGGGATTTCATTTCAATTAAATCAGCAGCCATTACTAAATATTCAGAAGCAATTGATAGATTTAATTCTTCCATCTGTCTTATATAATCTAAATATTGTTTAGTATTAGCTTCAATTGAAATATCAAATATATCAATTTCTGCTTCTTTTATTAAATGAAGTAATAAATCTAATGGCCCTTCGAATTCATTAATGGTAACAGTATATTTCATTATTACACTCCTTATAACATAACAATTATATCATAGAAATATTATCTTTTTTTAACTAAAACATGATGACAAACTTTTTGCATATAACAATTGGGACATGTTGGATTATTATTATGGCAATAGTTACGCCCTATTTCCCAGGTAGCAAAATCGATAATACCAGGATATTCGGGGTTTATTGTTCTACCCATCATTATAGCTTCTTCTTTAGCATGTTGATTAGTAATTAAACCTAATCTGGTAAAAACTTTCATAACTTGTATATCAGTAGATATATCAATGCCACTTTTATCTTTAAATGGAACTTTTAAATCACGAACTAAGATATTAGCAGCCATTGTTGAGATTTTTTGACCCACTCCATAAAACTGCTCAAAACGTTCTACTACATCTTTACTACTTGGATTATCATTCCATATATTATGAGGATTACCATTATATTGATTATTTATTAATAATATACCTTTATAGACAGTTAGAGCCATTTGTCTAGGTAAACGATGTAAATGATAATTAATAAAAATTGATGTCCATTCTTCATAATTTAATTTACTTAAAGTATCGATATTTAAATCACCCAATATTTGTTTAATTTTATATGGAACTTCAAATGCTAACTCTGATCTAATCTGACGACTGACCAGACATCCAATTATAAAAGCCATCGGTTGGTATTCAATATCTTTAATTAAATCATTTACTTCTGATTTGGGTGAAAAAAGAAAATCATCATCTATTCCATTCATGATTTTTATACTTCTTTCTTGTAACAAGTTTCTAATAGCCATAAGATCTTCTTTAATCATCTAACCACCTTGGTTTTTTATTATAACATAATTATCGATATATGTTATAATTTCTATAGGTGAAAATATGAAAAAATTTAATATGATTGACGATGAATTTATATGTGATAATTGTCATAAAGATGTTAAACCATTAGGATATACAGCAAGAGATCATTGTCCATACTGTCTATATGCTAAGCATGTAGATATTAATCCGGGCGATAGAGCTAACTCTTGTCAAGGATTATTAAAACCTATTGGGATTGAAAAATTTAAAAACACTTATAAAATTATTTATAAGTGTGAGAAGTGTAAACAAATAATTAAAAATATTATGGCTAAAGATGATAATATGGATCTTATTATTAAATTATCAAATCCTAACTAAGGTTAGGATTTTTTTAATCTCTAGCTTTAAAAATCATAGTCATAAAGAAAGCAATAATAATGGCAGCTGTGATACCTGATGATGTTAAATCGAACATACCCATAGCTAAACCCATTAAACCTACTTCTTGAGCCCGATCTAAAGCTCCATGAATTAATAGATGACCAAAAGTAGTAATAGGAACCATTG